>NZ_JBHJSJ010000047.1:0-1960 GCF_042268845.1 Kitasatospora sp. NPDC056273
GCGGCGGGTGGTTCGGGCGAGCGCCCGGGGGCGGGCACGCCCGGCCGGCCGTTCTCCTGCGGGGCCTGGGCCGGGGCGGGGACCGGCGCGGGGCCGCCCCGGCCGGCTCGCGCCGCGCGGGTGGTGCCGGAGGCCCCGGCCGCGGTCCCGCGCGCGGCCAGTTCGCTGAGCCGCTCGTGCAGTGCGGCGGCCCCGGGCCGTTCGGCGGGTTCCTTGGCCAGGCAGGCCCGGATCAGAGGCGCCAGTTGCGGCGGTACGGCGGCGAGGTCGGGCTCCTCGTGGACGACCCGGTACAGCATCACTTCGGAGGAGGCCCCGGACCCGAACGGGGTGTCCCCGGTGAGCGCGTAGGCGAGGGTGGCCCCGAAGGCGAAGACGTCGGTGGCGGGGGTGACGGCGGCCCCGCGCACCTGCTCGGGCGCGAGGAAGCCGGGGGAGCCGACGGCGGTGCCGACGTGGGTGAGCGTGCTGGCGCCGCGCGACCACGCGATGCCGAAGTCGATGATGCGCGGGCCCCGGGGCGAGAGCAGGATGTTGGAGGGCTTGAGGTCCCGGTGGACCACTCCGGCCTCGTGCACCTTGACCAGTCCGTCGGCCAGCGCGGCCCCGATCCGGGCGGCCTCGGGCCAGTTCAGCGGTCCTTCGTCGCCGACCCGCTTGTACAGCGAGGGCCCGGGGACGTACGCGGTGGCGAGCCAGGGCCGTTCGGTCTCGATGTCCGAGCCGACCACGCGCGCGGTGCAGCCGCCCCGGATCCGGGAGGCGGCGGCGATCTCGCGGGCGAAGCGGGTGCGGAACTCCTGGTCCTCGGCGAGTTCGGCGCGGATCAGCTTGAGGGCGACGCGCTGCCCGCGGCGGTCGGAGCCGAGGTAGACCACGCCCATGCCGCCGGCGCCCAGTCGCCGGTGCAGGCGGTACGGCCCGACGATGCGGGGGTCCTCACGCCTCAGCCGCATCATCGCCATGTTTCGTTCCCCGTCAGCCGGTGGGTGAGGCCCCGTCGGTTGGGCCATCGTCAGTTTCTGTCTGGCACAGCTTACGGACTGCCCGCTGCGGTGTGCTGATACGCAACACCCGTAGCCACCGTGCGATTGTCGGATCTTGCGCTGACCTGCAGGTCACAGGGCCGTCGGAGGGCCTCTCGGGGTTGCCCCTCAGGGTTCCCCCGGGGGTCGGATGAGCCCGCTGTCCCCCTGCGGTAGTAGGCCTCAAGTCCGATCGTCATCCTCCGGGACGTCCGAGGAACAGTACGACGGCATGACGCCCGGAGGGGCCCCCGACCAATAGCGTTGTGCTCAGCGGTGGACGGGGAGCTCGTCCCCCGAGGTAAGCCGTCCACCGCGCCAACTCGACCGGATCAGGAGCCAGGACATGCCACCGCAGCTCACGGGAACCCCCCGCCGCCGTCGGCAGGCCTCCCTCCGGACGGGGTCCGCCGAGCAGCCCACGCGGCACCCCGCGGTGGCGTTGGCCATGGCCCTGCCGTGCGCCGTGCTGCTGGTGCTGCTCTTCGGAGGGTGGGAGCAGATGGCGAACCAGGCCCAGGCCGTCGCCGATCTGATCGCCCGCTGAGCAGGGGAAAGAAGGACACCGGCCCCGAGGCCGGTCGAAGACGGGCACCGAACCCCTGGGGACGGGGAGCGGTGCCGCCGGGGAGGCCGCGGCCGCGATGACACGCGGACGGGCGTGGGCGGTGCGCAGAGCGCCCCGGCAGGCGGAGACGCCGCGTACGGACGTCGGTGAGGGCGTCCGTACGCGGCTCTTCTCTTTTCCCGGCGCTTCCCCGCCGGAGGCCCGGCGCCCGGAACCACCCGAACGGGACGACAAAAGGCCGGGGCCGCGACCCTTACGGATCGCGGCCCCGGCCGTTACTGTGCGCGATACTGGGATTGAACCAGTGACCCCTACCGTGTCAAGGTAGTGCTCTCCCGCTGAGCTAATCGCGCCTGATGTGGCGGTC
>NZ_JBHJSJ010000047.1:2060-69073 GCF_042268845.1 Kitasatospora sp. NPDC056273
CCGTTACTGTGCGCGATACTGGGATTGAACCAGTGACCCCTACCGTGTCAAGGTAGTGCTCTCCCGCTGAGCTAATCGCGCCTGATGTGGCGGTCCTGCAGCAAGCCCCGAGGGGCCTGACGTGCGCGATACTGGGATTGAACCAGTGACCCCTACCGTGTCAAGGTAGTGCTCTCCCGCTGAGCTAATCGCGCCTGGTGCGGCGGTGTTGCAGCAGACCCCGGAAGGCCCGTTACTGTGCGCGATACTGGGATTGAACCAGTGACCCCTACCGTGTCAAGGTAGTGCTCTCCCGCTGAGCTAATCGCGCCTGATGTGGCGGTCCTGCAGCAAGCCCCGAGGGGCCTGACGTGCGCGATACTGGGATTGAACCAGTGACCCCTACCGTGTCAAGGTAGTGCTCTCCCGCTGAGCTAATCGCGCCTGGTGCGGCGGTGTTGCAGCAGACCCCGGAAGGCCCGTTACTGTGCGCGATACTGGGATTGAACCAGTGACCCCTACCGTGTCAAGGTAGTGCTCTCCCGCTGAGCTAATCGCGCCTGATGTGGCGGTCCCGCAGCAAGCCCCGAGGGGCCTGACGTGCGCGATACTGGGATTGAACCAGTGACCCCTACCGTGTCAAGGTAGTGCTCTCCCGCTGAGCTAATCGCGCGGGGAGGCCTCCCGGAAGAACCGGGAGGACCTCTTGGAGGTGGAGACGGGATTTGAACCCGTGTACACGGCTTTGCAGGCCGTTGCCTCGCCTCTCGGCCACTCCACCAGGCAACACATGAAGAACGATCTTACACTGTTCTCCATCGAGCGGACGACGAGATTCGAACTCGCGACCCTCACCTTGGCAAGGTGATGCTCTACCAACTGAGCCACGTCCGCCTGTCTCCCGGGGGGCTTCACCGCTTTTCTTCGGCTGCGCTCCCTGGCGACGTGTTGAACTCTAGCGGATTCCCGGGCCAGCTAAAAATCCGTTCCCGCAGCATGCCGAGGGGATGGCCGGCGAGTGCCGTCCCGTCAGCCCTCCCGGCCGACCACCGGCCGCCACCTGCGCCGCTCCCGGACGATCATCCGCAGGCCACCCGGCGCACACCCGCACGACGCACGCGACTGCTCGTACGCGGGGGCGCGAGCCGGGCCGGGCCCACGCCCCCCGACCTACACTTCAGGCACCGCCCCCCAGCACCACCGCGCAGGAGAACCGTGTCCGGCCACCCCGCCCCCCGCACCCCGCTCGCCCGCTTCGGCGGCCGCCTCGCCACCGGACTGCGCGACGTCACCTCGGACCCGGCCGCCCTGGACTCCGCCGGCTACTGGGCCGTCGCCTACGACTTCGAGGGCCGCCTCACCTGCGCCCGCTTCGACGAGGTCCGCCCCGCCCCCGCCCCGCCCTCCGGCGCCGGCTGGCGCGGACCGGAGGCTGGCGGCTGGCACAGCTCCCTCGACCGCGCCGCCTACACCGCGGGCGTCCGCCGCATCCGCGAGCACATAGCCGCCGGCGAGGTCTACCAGGCCAACCTCTGCCGGGTGCTCTCCGCGCCACTGCCCGACCCGGACCGCAGCGACGTCGACGCCCTCACCGGCCTCCTCGCCCACGGCAACCCCGCCCCCTACGCCGGCACCGTCCGCCTGCCCGACCACGGCGTCGAGATCGCCACCGCCTCGCCCGAGCTCTACCTGCGCCGCACCGGCCGCACCGTCTCCTCCGGCCCGATCAAGGGCACCGGCCGCACCGAGGACGACCTCCTCGACAAGGACCACGCCGAGAACGTGATGATCGTCGACCTGGTCCGCAACGACCTCGGCCGGGTCTGCGGGACCGGCACCGTCACCGTCCCCGACCTCTGCGCCGTCGAGAAGCACCCCGGCCTGGTCCACCTCGTCTCCACCGTCGAGGGCACCCTGCGCGAGGGCGCCGGCTGGCCCGAACTCCTCGCCGCCACCTTCCCGCCCGGCTCCGTCACCGGCGCCCCCAAGTCCAGCGCCCTGCGGATCATCGACGCACTGGAGACCGCCCCCCGCGGCCCGTACTGCGGCGCCGTCGGCTGGGTCGACGCCGACCGCGGCGAGGCCGAACTCGCCGTCGGCATCCGCACCTTCTGGATCGACCGGACCGACCCCGCCGCACCCGTCCTGCGCTTCGGCACCGGCGCCGGCATCACCTGGGGCTCCGACCCCGAACGCGAATGGGCCGAAACCGAACTGAAGGCCGCTCGCCTGGTCGCGATAGCGTCGGGCGGCGAACCCGGTGGCGAGTCCGGCAGCGGATCCGACCCGACCGGGGCCTGAGCCCCCACCGCCTAGGAGCAGCACCCGATGCACAACCGCACCACGAGCTGGGTCAACGGGGCCCTCGTCGACTCCGCCGACGCGACCGTCTCGGTCCTCGACCACGGCCTCACCACCGGCGACGGCGTCTTCGAGACCCTGAAGACGGTCGACGGCCGGGCCTTCGCGGTCACCCGCCACCTCGACCGGCTCACCCGCTCCGCCCGCGGCCTCGGCCTGGCCGACCCCGACCACGACCTGGTCCGCGAGGCCTGCGACCAGGTCCTCGCCGCCAACCCCGCACCGCTCGGCCGGCTGCGCATCACCTACACCGGCGGCAACGGCCCGCTCAGCTCCGAGCGCGGCACCACCGGCCCCACCCTGGTCGTCGCCCTCAGCGCGATCGGCCACCGCCCCGACGAGACCGCCGTCGCCGTCGTCCCCTGGCGCCGCAACGAGCACAGCGCCGTCGCCGGCCTCAAGACCACCTCGTACGCCGAGAACGTCGTCGCCCTGGCCGCCGCCCACCGCGCCGGCGCCTCCGAGGCCCTGTTCGCCAACACCGCCGGCCTGCTCTGCGAGGGCACCGGCTCCAACGTCTTCGTGGTCCTCGGCGGCCGCCTGCTCACCCCCGCCCTCGTCTCCGGCTGCCTGGCCGGCATCACCCGGCGGCTCGTCATCGACTGGTGCGGCGCCGAGGAGGCCGACCTCCCGCTCACCGCCCTCCAGGACGCCGAGGAGGTCTTCCTGACCTCCACCACCCGCGACGTCCAGGCCGTCACCCGGGTCGACGACCGCGAACTGCCCGGCATCGGCCCCGTCACCGCCAAGGCCATGGCCGTCTTCGCCGAGCGCAGCGGCGACGACCTCGACCCGTGATCCCCGGCCGGGGAGCAGGCCGACCGCGTGGATAACCTCCCCCGCAACGGGAAGGGACCACCACATGACCACCACGCTGCGCCCCGAGGGCCCGGAGACACCCACCGCGGCCGGCGGCCGCACCAGACGCTGGCTGATCCTCTCGAACGGCCGCCCGGTCGGTGCGGTGCGCACCACCGCTGACCCGCAGGGCGGTCAACTCTTCGGGAGAATATCCGAGTTGGAAGTCACCGAGGGCCGCGGCCGGGGCCGCGGCACCTTCGGCGGGCTGGCCGCCGAGGAGGTGCTGCGCACCTGGGGCTGCACCCGGGTCGACGTCGCCGTCCCGGAGTCGGCCGCGGCGGCCCGGGGGCTCGCCGCGACCCTCGGCTACACCGAACGGGCCCTGGCCATGTCCAAGCCGCTGGTCGACGCCCCCGAGCTGCCCGTCGGGCTGAGCGCGCGCCCCTTCGACGACCCGGCCGAACTCCGGGCCTGGTACGAGGAGTCCGCGGACGACTACGTCCGCATGATGGTCGGTTCCGGCCTCACCGAGGAACAGGCCCGCGCCCGCATGGCCGCCGGGCCGCAGAGCCCGCCCCCGCCGGACCCGGAGGCCCCCGGCATGGTCGTGCGCCGCCTGTACGGCGCCGACGGCGGAGAGGGGCCGTACGGCCTGCTCTGGCTGCAGCCGCGCCTGCGCGACCAGCCGGACGGCGAACCGCTCGCCTGGGTGATGAAGGTCGAGGTGTCCCCGGCCCATCAGGGCCAGGGACACGGACGCACGCTGATGCTGCTCGCCGAGCGCGAGTGCCTGGCCGCCGGGGTGCGGCACCTCGGCCTCAACGTCTTCGCCGGCAACGAGGTCGCCATCCGGCTCTACACCTCGCTCGGCTACCGGGTCACCGAGCGCGTCTACGGCAAGCAGCTGTGACCGGGCGTGCGGTCAGGAGGACTTCGCCGCCTCGAGGACGGCCACGATCCGCTCGCGCAGCCCGTCCTGGCTCTGCCCGCCGTCGAGGCGCTTCCCGCCGATCACGTACGTCGGCGTGCCCGTGACCCCGATCGCCTTGCCCTCGGCCTGGTCGGCGTCGACGGTCAGCATGTGCCGGCCGTCGACCAGCGCGGTGTCGACCTCCTCGACGTCGGCCCCGACCTCCCGGGCCACCTCCAGCAGCACCTGATGCCCGCGCGCGTCCAGCTCCGCGGTGCGGGCCAGCAGGGCCTCCACGAAGGGCCAGCCCAGCCCCTGCGCGAACGCCTCCTCGGCCGCCTCCGCGGCGGCGTAGGCGTGCTTGTGCTTCTCCAGCGGGAAGTGCCGCACCTCCAGCGGCAGCGCGTCGCCGTACTGCGCGCGCAGCGCCCGTACGTCGTCCAGCGCGGTGTGGCAGTCCGGGCACTGGAGGTCGCACCAGAACTCGAGGCGGGGGAGGGAACCATCGATCATTCCCTCAGTGTTCCACTAGTGGGCGCCCGCTCCGGCCGGAGGTGCGCCCGAGGGCGGACCGAGAGGAAGGCACCGATGACCAGGACGACCGGACACGAAGGAGCGGCCCCGTGCTGAGCGCGGCGATCAGCTTCATCCTCACGGCGGGCGGAGTGGCCTTCGCGGGGCTGCGGGCCTACCGGCGGCGCTTCCTGTCGGCGACCCGCTGGTTCGCGGTGGCCCTGCTGCCCGCCGGGCTCTACCTCACCGGCCTGTTCCCGCTGGCGAGCACGATCGCCCGGGAGTTCGCGGACTGGGCGACCAGGCTGGTCTTCGACCCGCGGGTCTGGACCGGCATCGCCCTGCTCGGCGTCTCCGCGGTCCTGCTGGTCACCACCCGCTGGGTGGGCCGCCGGGGCGGTACGGCGGTGGAGAGCGCCCCGGAGCGCCCGGCCGCGGCCGGGCCGGCGCCCGAGCGGCCGGCGGTGGCGGCGCCGGCACCCAAGGCAGCGAAGAAGCCGGCCGCGGGCAAGCGGGAGGACGGCCTCGGCGACTTCGCCGACATCGAGGAGATCCTCCGCAAGCGCGGGATCTGAGCGGGACGGGTGGATCCGGCGGACCGGGCGGGCCCGGGCGGTCAGGCGGAGGGAACGGCCTCCGCCGACCGCTGCCGCGCCCGGTAGGCGGCGACGTGCAGCCGGTTGCCGCAGGTACGGCTGTCGCAGTAGCGCCGCGAGCGGTTCCGGGAGAGGTCCACGAAGACCCGCGCGCAGTCCGGCGCCTCGCAGCGGCGCAGCCGCTCCCGCTCGCCCGCCATGAGGATGAAGGCCAGCGCCATGCCCAGCTCGGCCGCCAGGTGGTCGCCGAGCGCGGCGTGCGGCGCGAAGTAGTGGATGTGCCAGTCGTGGCCGTCGTGGTTGGTCAGCCGGGGCGTCGTCCCGGCGGCCGCGACCATCGAGTTGACCAGCTCGGCGGCCTCCGCGGTGGACTCCGTCGCGAACACCTCGCGCAGCCGGGTGCGCAGCTCGTGCACCCGCCGCAGGTCGTCCTCGGTCAGCGAGTCGATCTCGCTGATCTCCTGGCGGACCACGAAGGCGTCCAGTGCGGCGATGTCCGGCAGCCGCTCGGCGCCGCACACCTCGGGCGCGGTGTTGAGCAGCTCCACGAGGAGGCTCAGCGCGCACTCGGTGTCATGGGTGATCAGCACGTTGGGGGCTCCTCGCACAGGGGGACTCCGATACCCCGCGTCCGCGGTTACCCCAGACCCTACCGGGCCTCGTACCGGTAGGGCGGTGCCTTCTTTCGAAGATGTGTGCGCAGTCCGGCAAGGCGTCCGAAACCGGACACCGCCCGGGCCGGACGGCCCCCGGGGCACCGTCCGTAGGGCCGCCGGAAGACGTCGGCGCCCGGCACCGAGGCCGGCCACCCGTGAGGATGACCGGCCTCGGTGCCGGGCGCCTGCGGTGCTGGGGCCCGCTCC
Source organism: Kitasatospora sp. NPDC056273 (assembly GCF_042268845.1). Classification (NCBI taxonomy): domain Bacteria; kingdom Bacillati; phylum Actinomycetota; class Actinomycetes; order Kitasatosporales; family Streptomycetaceae; genus Kitasatospora; species Kitasatospora sp. NPDC056273. Next base: position 8,084 of record NZ_JBHJSJ010000047.1, read on the forward strand.
GGGGGAGCGGGACCGCCTCACCGGCCCCGAGACCGCGTCGTGCGCGGCTGAGTCCGCTGCCGTGCCCCCGAGTAGGACGGCTGCGATGGCGGCAGGCGGTATGGCCCCGCCGACAGCGGGGCGTGACCGCCCTCCGGACGGGGTCAGCTTTCGGCGAGGATGTGGGACAGCTCCCGGTCGAGGTCGAAGTGACGGTGTTCGGTGCCGGGGGGCACCGCGGCGTCCGTCCGCTTGAGGAACGACTCAAGCGCTCGGGCCGGGGCCTCCAGCAGGGCTTCTCCTTCCGGAGAGCTCAGTGCGATGCAGACCACCCCTTGCCCGTGACTGCGGGACGGCCACACCCGGACGTCGCCGGTACCGGTGGGTCGGTGCAGCCCCTCCGCGAGGAGATCTCGGGCGAACACCCACTCCACGGTCTCGTCGGCGCCCGTGTGGAACGTGGCGTGCACGGCGTAGGGGTCGGCGGTGTCATAGCGCAGGCCCGCGGGGACGGGCAGTGAGGACTCGCTGGACACGATGAGGCGCAGGTGCAGCTCGCAGCTGACCGTGGTGTTCATAAGCGCCATGGCCTTTCGCTCAGTGTGCGCTCGGGGAATCGCACGTCGGCGAACGGACCATCCCACCCCCAAGACCGATGTAAACCCCTCTGTCCCGATTCGGGCGCGAGTCGTACCCCTTACGGCGCATTGCGGAATCGCCCCGCAGCGGCCGGGCCGGGCATTACCCGGGCGCTACTTGGTTAGTTTCCTGGCATGACTGTGCGAAACGACAAGAGGCGCGGGAACACGGGAACGGGTGAAGCGGCTGTGGCGGTTGACGCACCCGGTCCGGCGGGTGGTGATCTCCCTGGCCGGCCCCGCGAGGGTGCGCTCGGACCGGTCGCGCCGCCGCCCGGCTGGTGATCTTCCTGGGTGCGGGGACCGGCCCCGCACCGGATCCGCCGCGAGGTCACGGAGGCCGCCCGGCGGGCCGTGACCCGCGGGTGCGCCGCCGCGAACCGGGGCGGCCGGACGGGAGCCCAGGGGGCGACCGGGAGCGGGGTCGCGGGCGGGGAGGGTGGTCGGAGCACCCTCCGGGATGCGGTAATGTTTTCTCTGCACCCGGGCGATTAGCTCAGCGGGAGAGCACTTCGTTCACACCGAAGGGGTCACTGGTTCGATCCCAGTATCGCCCACCGGAATGCACAGTGATACGTGAGGCCCAGCCGATTATCGGCTGGGCCTCACGTGTATTTCCGGAATCCGCCCGAAGAGCCGTCGGTAATCGCCTGAGGCACAGTCATCTTCCGCGTGGGGCGCGAGTTCTGCGGAGGTGTCGGCAGTACCCGGAACGGGCGAGTTGTACGACCGGCCCCGAATGGTGCTACAGTTCTTCTCGTTGCCCGGGCGATTAGCTCAGCGGGAGAGCACTTCGTTCACACCGAAGGGGTCACTGGTTCGATCCCAGTATCGCCCACCCGGACAGCACGCAGGCCCTGACCAGGAAACAGGTCAGGGCCTGCGGCGCGTTCAGGCCCGGGATACCGGGGCCGCCCGTCTACGCCGCCGCCTCGCAGCCGTGCTCCGGCTCCAGCCGGCGCCCGCAGCCGCACCGGGCCGGCCGCAGCGGCCAGGACAGGTCCACCCGCTCCGCCTTCCCCGAGCGGTCGAACCAGTTCTGCAGCCCCCGCGCCTGCGCCGCGTGCCAGACCGCCTGCCGCAGGTGCAGCTCCGCCGCCGACAGCCCGCCCAGCGCCGCCGGGTAGCGGGCCCCGATCCGCCGGGTCAGCGCCAGCGCCGCCGCCGCGTCCGCCGCCGCGTCATGCGCCCCGGCCAGCTCCACGCCGTAGTGGGCGCACAGGTCGGTCAGCGTCCGGCGGCCCTTGCGGTAGCGGTCCACGTGCTTGTCCAGCACCCGCGGATCCAGCACCACCAGCCCGGCCGCCGCCGGCCCCCCGGCCAGCGTCAGCCCGTGATGACGGCGCAGCTCCCGGTCCAGCAGCGTCAGGTCGTAGGGCGCGTTCATCACCACCACCGGGTGCCCGGCCAGCGCCTCGGCCGCCAGCGCGTGGGCGACCTCCGCCACCACCGCGCGGGCCGGACGCCCGTGGGCGCGCACCCGCTCGTCGGTGATGCCGTGCACCGCGCGGGCGCCGTCCGGGATCGGAACCCCCGGATCGGCGAGCCAGGTGGTGGTCCGCGCCGGTGCGCCCGGCGCGAGCTGGACGACCAGGGCGGCGGAGACGATCCGGTCGTTCTCCACGTCCACGCCGGTCGTCTCGGTGTCGAAGGAGGCGAGCGGGCCGGTGTACCAGTGCTGCTGCATGACTGCCCCTCAGACGAGCGTTGCGCCCGGTTGATACCCGGTTCTGACGCCCCTTCAACCCGTTTGGCCCAAGCCCGACCGGGGATCCTGCCCATGACTGTCCCGATCGAATCGACCGACCCGTCCGGACACCGGGACGGGCCCGAGCCGGGGGAGGCCACGGGGCGATGGCACTGACCCAGCCGCAGCCCGAGGAGGCGGCGGCCGCACCGCGGGGGAACCTCGCGGTCACCGCCTGCATGGAGACGTTGCAGGTCGGCTACCTGCACGCGGTCGCCGCCGCGGCCGGCTGCTCGCTCTCCCAGCCGTTCCCGGACAACGGCATCGACTGGCACGTCAGCCACGGCTCCCGGGCGCACGAGGTGGACGACGAGGTCACCGTCAAGATCCAGCTCAAGGCCACCCAGCAGGTCGCGCCCGACCCGGCCGGACCGTTCTTCAGCTTCACCCTGGACAACGACCACCTGCGCAAGCTCGCCCGGCCCCGGGTCGCCGTGCCGCGGATCCTGGTCGTGATGCTGCTCCCGCGCCGGGTCGACCACTGGCTGCGGGCCCGCCCGGACGCCCTGGAACTGCGGCACTGCTGCTACTGGGTCAACCTGGCCGGCCACCCCGTCACCGGGCAGCGGCGCACCAACGTCCGGGTGCCCACCGACAAGGTCTTCGACGACCGCGCGCTCTGCGACATCATGGCCCGGATCGGCGCGGGCGGCAGCCCGTGACGGCCCGGCCGCGGCAGGGAGGAACCGGACCCATGACACCGCCGTACCCACCGGGCGAGCCGGCCCGGCCCCTGCCCGACCCGGCCGCCGTCGACCCCGCCGTGCTGGCCACCCTGCTCGCCCGGCACGGCTGGGTCCGCCGCGGCGGACCGGCCGCCCGGTACGGACGCTGGACCCCGCCCGACGAGGAGCCCGGCACCAGCCTGCTCGTCCCGGCCGGGGACGGCTTCGACGACGCCGTCGAACTCCTCACCGACGCCGTCGCCGCGCTCTCCCGCGCCCGTACCCCCTCCGCCCGCTCGATCCTGCTCGCCCTGGCCGTCCCCGGCGACGAACTGCGCTGGCACCGCGAGCCGCCCGGGCCCGCCGGGACCGTCTCCTGGGACGAGGCCGAGCGGCTCAGAGGGGCGGCCCGAGGGATGCTCGCCGCAGGCGCCAAGGCCGCCCGCACCAGGGTCGGCTACTTCGGAGCCCGGCTGGACGGCCTCGCCGGGGACTACCTGGACCGCGTCCTGCTGGTCGAACAGGGCGCCGCCCTCACCGCGCACACCCCCGCCCCCGAGGGCCGCGCCGCCGTCACCACCCTGGTCCGGGCCCTGGAGGCGCTGCGCGACGCGGTCGACTACCGGCGGGTCAGCGGCGGGCCCGAGGCCTTCGGGAACGCCGTCCGGGCCGGGGTCAGCCGCGAGCTCGTCCGGTCCGTCGAGGACCTGGTGCGCGACGCCACCGCCGCCCGGCTCAGCGTCGCCTGGTCACCCGCCGCCGGGACACCGGGCGGCTTCGGCGACCGCCGGATCGACCTCGACTTCTCACCCGGCGACCTGCCCGCCCTGGCGGAGGCCGCCGACCTGCTGGAACGGACCGAACCCGCCATCGCCGTCACCGTGCTCGGCGTGGTCACCCGGCTCAAGCGCGCCGACCCGGCCGGACCGGGCTCGGTACGGCTCCGGGTGCTGACCGGCGCCGACGTCCGCGAGCTCAAGCTCCGCCTGCCCGACCCCGACTACCGGCTCGCCGCCGAGGCCCACCTCGCGGGCCTGCCCGTCCGGGTCTCCGGCCGGCTGGACCGGCACGACGGCTTCCGCCGGCTCGTCCGCCCGCACGGACTGGAGCTCCGCGGCTGGGAGGACGGGGACCGCGAGCGGCTGCTGAAGTCGCTCGGAGAGAAGGCGGAGGAAGGGGGAGGAGGGGCGTAGGTGGACGGCAGGGGCGGCGCTCTCGGTACCATCGTCACGCGCAGCGCAGTGTTGCGTCCTCTGAAATCCAGCACGTCAGGAGAGACCGGTGACGGACGTCCGGGTAATCATCAGCCGCGAACCCGATCGGGAAGAGCGCGTGGTGACGACGGGCACCACGGCCGCCGAGCTCTTCGCCGACGACCGCTCGATCATCGCCGCCCGTGTCGGCGGCCAGCTCAAGGACCTCGCCTACGCCGTCCAGGACGGCGACGAGGTCGAGCCGGTCGAGATCGGCAGCAAGGACGGCCTCGACATCCTGCGCCACTCCACCGCGCACGTCATGGCCCAGGCCGTGCAGCAGCTCTACCCCGAGGCCAAGCTCGGCATCGGCCCGCCGGTCAAGGACGGCTTCTACTACGACTTCGACGTCGAGAAGCCCTTCCACCCCGATGACCTCAAGGCCATCGAGAAGCGCATGCAGGAGATCATCAAGCGCGGGCAGAAGTTCTCCCGCCGCGTGGTCACCGACGAGGCCGCCGCCGAGGAGCTGGCCGCCGAGCCGTACAAGCTGGAGCTGATCGGCCTCAAGGGCTCCGCCGCCACCGCCGGCGAGGGCGCCGACGTCGAGGTGGGCGCCGGCGAGCTCACCATCTACGACAACCTGGACGCCAAGACCGGCGAGCAGTGCTGGGGCGACCTCTGCCGCGGCCCGCACCTGCCCAGCACCCGCCACATCCCGGCGTTCAAGCTGATGCGCAACGCGGCCGCCTACTGGCGCGGCAGCGAGAAGAACCCGATGCTCCAGCGCATCTACGGGACCGCCTGGCCGACCAAGGACGAGCTCAAGGCCCACCTCGACTTCCTCGTCGAGGCCGAGAAGCGCGACCACCGCAAGCTCGGCAACGAGCTCGACCTCTTCTCCATCCCCGAGGAGATCGGCTCCGGCCTCGCCGTCTTCCACCCCAAGGGCGGCATCATCCGCCGGGCCATGGAGGACTACTCGCGCAAGCGGCACGAGGAGGAGGGCTACGAGTTCGTCTACACCCCGCACGCCACCAAGGGGAAGCTCTTCGAGAAGAGCGGTCACCTCGACTGGTACGCGGACGGTATGTACCCGCCCATGCAGCTCGACGAGGGCGTGGACTACTACCTCAAGCCGATGAACTGCCCGATGCACAACCTGATCTTCGACGCGCGCGGCCGCTCGTACCGTGAACTGCCGCTGCGCCTCTTCGAGTTCGGGACGGTGTACCGCTACGAGAAGTCCGGCGTCGTGCACGGCCTGACCCGGGCCCGCGGCTTCACGCAGGACGACGCGCACATCTACTGCACCCGCGAGCAGATGGCGGAGGAGCTCGACTCCACGCTGACCTTCGTGCTCAACCTGCTCCGCGACTACGGTCTGACCGACTTCTACCTGGAGCTGTCGACCAAGGACCCGGAGAAGTACGTCGGGACGGATGAGGCCTGGGAGGAGGCCACCGCCGTCCTGGCGAGCGTGGCCGAGAAGCAGGGCCTGCCGCTGGTGCCGGACCCGGGCGGCGCGGCCTTCTACGGCCCGAAGATCTCGGTGCAGGCGCGGGACGCCATCGGCCGGACGTGGCAGATGTCGACGATTCAGTTGGATTTCAACCTCCCCGAGCGCTTCGACCTGGAGTACACCGCCGCGGACGGCTCGCGTCAGCGGCCGGTCATGATCCACCGGGCGCTGTTCGGCAGCATCGAGCGGTTCTTCGCGGTGCTGCTGGAGCACTACGCCGGCGCCATGCCGCCGTGGCTCGCCCCGGTCACCGTCACCGGCATCCCGATCACCGACGAGCACGTGCCGTACCTGCTGGAGGTCGCGGCCGAGCTCAAGAAGCACGGGATCCGGGTCGAGGTCGACACCTCGGACGACCGCATGCAGAAGAAAATCCGCAACGCACAGAAGACCAAGACGCCGTTCATGCTGATCGCGGGCAACGACGATGTCGAGGCGGGTGCGGTGTCCTTCCGCTACCGCAACGGCGAGCAGAAGAACGGCGTGCCCCGTGACGAGGCCATCGCCGAGATCGTTGATGCTGTGGCGCGTCGTATCCAGGTGTGAGGTGGGCCCCGCCTGAGCGGGGGTAGTCCGAAGATTCGGAACGCGCACCGGAGGAAGGTGCCGTAGGCCCCGCGTTCGCGGGGTTGCGCGGGGCAGGCTCTCGATGAGTCTGCCCCGCGCGGCTTTGCAAGCCCTGTCGGGCGAATATGCTGATCAGCATGACGACTGAGCCGGAACTTCAGCGGGGCGTCGGCGAGCCGGACGGCTTCCGCCGCTTGTGGACGCCTCATCGGATGGCGTACATCCAGGGTGAGAACAAGCCCACCGGCCCGGCTCCGGACGACGGTTGTCCGTTCTGCTCGATCCCGTCGCTGAGCGACGAGGAGGGGCTGGTCATCGCCCGGGGGAGTGCCGTGTTCGCGGTGCTGAACCTGTACCCGTACAACGGTGGGCACCTGATGGTGGTCCCGTACCGGCACGTCGCCGACTACACGGACCTGGACGAGGCCGAGACGGCCGAGCTGGCGGACTTCACCAAGAAGGCGATGACGGCGCTGCGGGCGGCCTCCGGGGCGCACGGGTTCAACATCGGGATGAACCAGGGCGCGGCGGCCGGGGCCGGGATCGCGGCGCACCTGCACCAGCACGTGGTGCCGCGCTGGGGCGGGGACACCAACTTCATGCCGGTGGTCGGCCACACCAAGGTGCTGCCGCAGCTGCTGGCGGACACCCGGAAGATGCTGGCCGAGGTCTGGCCGCAGGGCTGATCCACAGCACGAGCGCAAGAGGGCCCCACCGAAGAGATCCCGGTGGGGCCCTTCCGCGTTCCGCGGGTCAGCCGGCGTTGAAGGTGTCGACGTCGTACGGGCGGGGGCTCTGCGCCTCGGACTTGATGATCGAGGTGCGGTTCTTGAAGAAGCGGTCGGCGTCCAGGTCGTGCTCCTCCAGGAACTCCAGGGTGGCCGCGTGGACGGCGGCGAGCACCGGGACGGAGGCGTTCTGGGCGTTGTCGACCATGGAGCGGTTCTCCCAGGCCCGGCCGGCCCAGATGTGCCGCAGCCCGAACGGCTCGGGCAGGCCGAGTCCGCCGCCGAGCCAGGTGAGCAGCCCGGGCATCCGGTAGAACGGGGCGCGGACGGCCTGGCGGACGACCTCGTCGTTGTCGATCAGGGGGAGCTTGACGGTGCGCTCCTCCCAGAACTTCACGGTCTTGGCGACCGACTTCTCCTTGTCCTTGGGCTTGTCGAAGAAGACGCCCTTGACCGGGCCGAGCGCGTAGCCGGACACGGTGATGTTGAGGACGTTGGCGAGCAGGGTGACGGTGACGGTGAAGGTGAGGACCAGCTTGCCGTCGTGGGTGATGAACTGGGTGGCGAGGTAGTGCCGGGGGCCGCCGGAGAAGGTCTGCTTGTCGGCGACGCTCTGGACGGCGAAGTCGCGCATCCGGTCGCCGTCCATGTCGGCGTTGCCGGGGCGGCTGATCTCGTCGGCGCCCTCGCCGATGTCGAAGACGACCCACTGCTTGATGGCGACGTTGGGCATGCCGCTGTTGGCGACGTGGCTGACGCCGAGGCCCTTCAGGTGGGAGGAGATCCGGCGGATCAGGTCCCAGGGGTGGAAGGCGCGGAAGTCGACGTGGCCCTCGGCGGGGTGGAGGGTGTCGGCGAGGCGCCATTCGCCCCAGCGGCGGCCGGCGCCGAGGATGCCCTTGGGGCCGGCGTAGTGGTGGATGTTGGTCTCCTGCTCGGCGTCCAGGCGGCCGAGCTTGTCGCGCAGGTCGGCGGCCTTCTTGTCGAGGTCGTCCCGGGGGACGGCCTTGGCGACGGTGGCGGCGACGGCGCTGCCCTCGACCAGGGCCTGCCAGCGGCTGCGCAGGTCCTTGGCGGAGCGCTCGACGATCCGGCGGGCGAGGTACCAGCCGATGACCGGCGCGAGCATGGTGACGCGCAGGTAGACGCCGATGAAGCCGGTGGCCGGCGGGCGCAGGGCGAGCAGGACGGCGAGGGCGGCGGCCGCGGCGAGCACGATGCCGCCGTAGACGGCCGCGTTCTTCGGGTTGTCCCGCTTGAGCCAGGCGCGGAGCTGGAAGGCGCCGAGCCAGACGAGGGTGCCGGGGAGGAAGAGCACGCCGGTGGCGATGGAGACGGTGCTGAGCTGCCGGTCGCGGGTGTTGCGCAGTTCCTCGGCGGCCAGGCAGTGCTCGACGACCTGGCGGGTGTCGACTCCGAAGGCCGGGACGAGGGGTTTGCGGGCGCCGCCCAGGGCGCGGGAGACCAGCGCCTTGCTGAAGGCCTCGCCGAGGTTGGGGCGGAAGAGCGCGAAGCGGCCCTTCTTCGCGGTGGCGTCGGTGACGGCGCCGACGAAGCCCTGGATCTCGCCGTCGCGGTAGGCGGTCGAGGAGAGTCCCTGGGTGATGGCGGTCTGCGGCCCGGTGTCGGTCCGGGGTATCTGCGCACCCGGGGTCATGTCGAGTGTGGTCACGGTGGCGTCCCCTCCTCCCCTTGTCAGCGGCAGGTTACCGTGCCGTGGCACCCCCGCGCGGATGATCGTCTGAAGTACCGTCACCGGAGGCCTGAGGGGCATGATGCCCAGCTTCGGGCGGGTCGATGCCCGCCGTGGGAGGGATGGGGGCGGTGGGGCAGGATGGGTGGTGGGAGTGACGAAAGGGGCGCGGCCGTGAAGGATCCGGTGCTGGTCTTCGACGGGGACTGTTCGTTCTGCTCGTCCTGCGTGCGCTGGGCGGAGCGGTACCTGCGGCAGACGCTGGCCTCGGGGGGCTGGGAGGCGGTGCCGTTCCAGTTCGCGGACCTGGCGGGGCTGGACGGGCGTGCGGGCGGGCGGGGCGAGGTGTCGGCGGAGCGGGCGGAGCGCGAGGTGCTCTGGGTGACGCCGACCGGCCGGGTGTACGGGGGCGCGCAGGGGGTTGCGCGGCTGCTGATGCGCTCCGGCGGGGCGTGGGCATATCTGGGCGCGGTGTTGACGGCGGCGCCGGTGCGGCCGGTGGCGGGGGTGGTCTACCGCTGGGTGGCGCGCAACCGGCACCGGATGCCGGGGGGTACGGCGGCGTGCGCGCTGCCGGCCCGGAAGCCCGTCCGGCCGTAGACCCGTCCGGCCGTGGTCGGGCGCGGTGCCGCTCAGTCGGTGTAGCGCTCGGCCAGGGCGGCGGGCATCGGCTCGTGGCGCAGGTAGGCGCGGGAGAACTCGGCGGTGCCGTGGGTGAGCGAGCGCAGGTCGACCGGGTAGCGGACGAGTTCGAGCTCGGGGACCTCGGCGCGCAGCAGGGTGAGGCCGGTGCCGCCGGTCTCGCTGCCGAGGACGCGGCCGCGGCGGGCGGAGAGGTCGCCGAGGACGGCGCCGAGGTAGTCGTCGGGGAGCAGGACGCTGACGGCGGCGACGGGCTCGAGCAGGCGGATGACGGCGTGCTCGGCGGCGTCGCGCAGGGCGAGGGCGGCGGCGTTCTGGAAGGACGCGTCGGAGGAGTCGACGGAGTGCGCCTTGCCGTCGGTGAGGGTGACCCGGACGTCGACGAGCGGGTAGCCGGTGGCGACGCCCTTGGCGAGCTGGGCGCGGACGCCCTTCTCGACGGAGGGGATGAAGTGCTTGGGGACGGCGCCGCCGACGACGTGCTCCTGGAACTCGAAGCCGGAGCCGGCCGGGAGCGGTTCGACCTCCAGGTCGCAGATGGCGTACTGGCCGTGGCCGCCGGACTGCTTGACCAGGCGGCCGTGGCCGGCGGCGGCGGTGCCGAAGGTCTCGCGCAGGGCGACCTTGGGTTCGACGGTGTCGACGTGGACGCCGTGGCGGGTGCGGAGGCGGTCGAGGACGACCTCGGCGTGGGCCTCGCCGGTGCACCAGAGGACGAGCTGGTGGGTGTCGGGGTTCTGTTCGAGGCGTAGGGCCGGGTCCTCGGCGGTGAGGCGGGCGAGGGCCTGGGAGAGCTTGTCGTCGTCGGCCTTGCTGTGGGCTTCGACGGCGATCGGGAGGAGCGGTTCGGGGAGGGTCCAGCCGTCGAGTTCGACGGGGTGGCCGGGGTCGTGGACGGTGTCGCCGGCGCGGGCGGTGGTGAGTTTGGCGGCGCAGACGAGGTCGCCGGCGACGGCGTGCGGGACGGGGCGCTGGAGTTTGCCGAAGGGGCTGGTGAGGGCGGTGACGCGTTCGTCGCCGTTCTGGTCGGCGGTGTGGGCGGTGCCGGTGAGGTGGATCCGGGTGTCGGGGCGCAGGGTGCCGGCGTAGAGGCGCAGCAGGCTGATCCGGCCGACGTAGGCGTCGCCGGTGACGCGGACGACCTGGGCGGCGAGCGGGGCGTCGGGGTCGCAGGCGGGGGCGGGGCGGGTGCGTTCGGTGGGGTCGGGGAAGGTGTGGGCGATGAGGTCGAGGAGTTCGGCGGCGCCGAGGCCGTTCTCGCTGGTGGGGACGGCGGGGTGGAGGGTGCAGGAGAGGACTTCGCGGCGCAGGCCGGCTTCGAGGGAGTCGGTGTCGAGGGGGTCGCCGGAGAGGTAGCGCTCCATGAGGGTGTCGTCCTGGCCGGAGATGGCCTCGACGAGGCTGTCGTGGGCGGGGGTGGTGTCGGGGAGGGGGTCGGTGTCGCCGTAGGTGTCGCCGGTGAGGAGGTCGACGCTGCCGTCGGGGTGTCCGTCGTGGAGGACGGGCAGGAAGAGCGGGCGGAGGGTGTCCGGGCCGAGGTCGAAGGCGTCGTGGCAGGCGGTGAGGATGTCGTCGAAGCCGGTGTGGGCGAGGTCGAGTTTGGCGACGGCGATGGCGCGGGGGATGCCTTCGGCGGCGCATTCGCGCCACAGGGCGCGGGTGGGGGCGGTGACCGGGTCGGTGGCGGAGACGACGAAGACGGCGGCGTCGGCGGCGTGCAGGGCGGCGCGCAGGTCGGCGGTGAAGTCGGGGTGGCCGGGCGGGTCGATCAGGTTGATCTTGACGCCCTTCCATTCGAGGGGGAGGAGCGCGAGCTGGACGGAGCGCTGCTGCTGGTGCTCGATGTCCTCGTGGTCGGAGACGGTGGTGCCGTCGGTGACGCGGCCGGCCCGGCCGGTGGCGCCGGAGGCGAGGGCGAGGGATTCGGCGAGGGTGGTCTTGCCCACACCGCTGGGGCCGATGAGGACGACGTTGCGCAGGTCCTTCGGGCCGTTGACGGGGGGTGCCTGGCCGGCTCGTGCCGTGCTGCGGTCGGGCATCGGGGTCTCCTCCCGTGGCGCCGAGGCTGTCTTTGGCAGTCTAGGGTCGGGTTCTGCTGGGCGCGTGTCGTAGGGGCCGGTCGGTGACGGTCCGTGTGTGGGTGGTGGCGGGGGCGCCGACCCGGCGGTGCGTGCGCCGGAGCGTGTCTCCGGCGTGGCTACGATGGGTGGGCCGGACGGGCTGATCCGCCCGGCCGTCTGCCGCGCGTTCCGCGCCAGGCGGTATCTGGGAGATCGGAGCGGCTGGGAAGGCCATGCTCAACAAATACGCGCGTGCCTTCTTCACACGTGTCCTGACCCCGTTCGCCGCGTTCCTGATCCGCCTCGGTGTGAGTCCGGACGCCGTGACGCTGATCGGTACCGCCGGTTCGGTGGCCGGTGCGCTGGTGTTCTTCCCGCGCGGGGAGTTCTTCTGGGGCACCATCACGATCACGCTGTTCATCTTCTCGGACCTGGTCGACGGGAACATGGCCCGCCAGTTGGGCCGGACCTCGAAGTGGGGGGCGTTCCTCGACTCCACCCTGGACCGGGTCGCGGACGCGGCGATCTTCGGTGGTCTGGCGATGTGGTACGCGGGCAAGGGTGACGACAACCTGCTCTGCGCGGTGGCGATCTTCTGCCTGGCGAGCGGTCTGGTGGTGTCGTACACGAAGGCGCGGGCGGAGAGCCAGGGTCTGCCGTGCGACGTGTCGGGGCTGGTGGAGCGGGCCGAGCGGCTGGTGGCCAGCCTGGTGGCGGCCGGGGTCGCGGGTCTGCACACGTTCGGTGTGCCGTACGTGGAGTGGCTGCTGCCGGTGGCGCTGTGGCTGGTGGCGGCGGGCAGCCTGGTGACGGTGTTCCAGCGCATGCTGACCGTGCGCCGGGAGGCGTTCGAGGCCGACCGAGCGGCGGCCGGGAGCTGATGGGGGGCGTCCTGCGGTGACGGACCGACTGGTGTACTGGGCGTACGCGCTGGGGTGGGGGCTGCTGAAGCACCTGCCGGAGCGGGTGGCCGCGGGGCTGTTCGACCGGCTGGCGGACTACGCGTGGCGCAAGCGCGGCAAGCGGGTGCTCCAGTTGGAGGCGAACCTGCGCCGGGTCCGTCCGGGCTTGGACGAGGCCGCGATGCGGGAGCTGTCGCGGGCCGGGATGCGCTCGTACCTGCGGTACTGGATGGAGTCGTTCCGGCTGCCGGTGTGGAGCCGGGAGCGGGTGGCCCGGGATGTCCAGGTGGACGGCTTCGAGCACCTGCGGGAGACGCTGGAGGCCGGTCGGGGCGCGGTGATAGCGCTGCCGCACATGGGCAACTGGGACCTCGCGGGGACCTGGGTGGCGCAGCAGGGCTACCCGTTCACCACGGTCGCGGAGCGGTTGAAGCCGGAGCGGCTGTTCGACCGGTTCGTGGAGTTCCGGGAGGGCCAGGGCATGGAGGTCCTGGCGCTGACCGGCGGTTCGGTGAACGTGATCGGGACGTTGGCGCGGCGGCTGCGCGAGGGCCGGCTGGTCTGCCTGGTGGGGGACCGGGACCTGTCGGAGGCGGGTATCGGGGTGACGTTCTTCGGTGAGGAGACCCGGATGCCGGCCGGTCCGGCGGCGCTGTGCCAGCGGACCGGGGCGGCGCTGATGCCGGTGACGCTCTGGTACGACGGTCCGGTGCTGCGGGGCCGGATCCACCCGGAGGTGCCGGTGCCCGAGGAGGGCGACCGCAAGGAGCGCACCCGGGCGATGACCCAGGCGATGGCGGGGGTGTGGGAGCGGGGCATCCGCGAGCACCCGCAGGACTGGCACATGCTGCAGAGGTTCTGGCTCGCCGACCTTCCGGTCCGTGAGACGGTGAAGGCGGCGCCCGCGGAGCGCGCGGAGGGGGCCCCGGAGCCGGTGGCCGAGGCCTCCGGGTCCTGATCCGTTCCGCCGTCCCGCCCGCACGACCGTCCGAAGGAGCTTGAGGAACCCGTGAAGATCGGCATCGTCTGCCCGTACGACTGGGACGTCCCCGGTGGGGTGCAGTTCCACATCCGGGACCTGGCCGAGCACCTGATCGGCCTGGGGCACGAGGTGTCGGTGCTGGCGCCGGCCGAGGACGACGAGGCGCTGCCGCCGTACGTGGTCCCGGCCGGGCGGGCGGTGGCGGTGCCGTACAACGGGTCGGTGGCGCGGCTGAGCTTCGGCATCCTGTCGGCGGCGCGGGTGCGGCGGTGGCTGCACGACGGCCGTTTCGACATCCTGCACGTGCACGAGCCGGCCGCGCCGAGCCTGTCGATGCTGGCCGCCTGGTCGGCGACCGGGCCGATGGTGGGGACGTTCCACACCTCCAACCCGCGGTCCCGGATGATGATCGCGGCCTCGCCGATCCTCCAGCCGGGGCTGGAGAAGATCCGGGCCCGGATCGCGGTGTCGGAGTACGCCCGGCGCACCCTGGTGGAGCACCTGGGCGGGGACGCGGTGGTGATCCCCAACGGCGTGGACGTGGGCTTCTTCGCCGAGGCCGAGCCGGACGAGCGCTGGACGGGCGGTGCGGCGAAGGGGGAGCCGGGCACGATCGGCTTCATCGGCCGGATCAACGAGCCGCGCAAGGGCCTGCCGACGCTGCTGGCGGCGCTGCCGAGGATCCTGGCGGAGCGGCCGGGGGTGCGGCTGCTGGTGGCGGGCAAGGGCGACGAGGAGGAGGCGGTCGCGGGCCTGGCGCCGGAGGTGCGCCGGCAGGTGGAGTTCCTCGGCATGGTGAGCGACCGGGACAAGGCCCGGCTGCTGCGCAGCGTGGACCTGTACGTGGCGCCGAACACCGGGGGCGAGAGCTTCGGGATCATCCTGGTCGAGGCGATGTCCGCGGGTGCGCCGGTGCTGGCGAGCGACCTGGACGCGTTCAAGCAGGTGCTGGACGGCGGGGACGCGGGCGAGCTGTTCCCGGTGGAGGACGCGGACGCGCTGGCCCGTACGGCGCTGCGGCTGCTGGGTGATCCGGCGCGGCTGGAGGAGCTGCGGGAGGCGGCTTCGCGGCACGTGCGGCGGTTCGACTGGTCGACGGTCGGCGCGGACATCCTGGCGGTGTACGAGACGGTGACGGCGGGCCAGGCGGCGGTGGTCGAGGAGGACGTGCGCAGCGGTCGGCGCGGCCGGTTCGGGCTGGCCCGGGACTGATCCCCGGGGCCGGTGGGGTTAGGGTCGGGCGTCCGTACCACTGCGATCCACGGGGGCGACGATGCCGCAGATCTCCGTCGACTACTCGGCCGACCTGGCCGGAACCTTCGACCGCCGGGGCCTCGGCCTGGCGATCAACCGGCTGGCCGAGGCGACGATCGACGCGAAGCCGGAGTCCTGCAAGACGGTGTTCCGGCAGAGCGAGCTGCTGGTGGTCGGGACCAGCGGGGCGGCCGGCGACACCCAGGTGTTCGTGGAGTTCCAGATCTTCCCGGGTCGTTCGCCGGAGGCGAAGGCGGCGCTGAGCGAGGGCGTGCTGGCGCTGCTGGCGCGGTTCGTCCGGCCGAGGCCGGGCACCCGGCTGTTCACGGCGGTGAACATCGCGGACATCGACCGGGAGAGCTACCGGAACGCGACCGCCCGGGGCTGAACCGGTGACACCGGGTAACGTAGCGGCCCGTGACTACCTGGATCTGGGCCGGCGTGGCCGTGGTGCTGTTCGGCATGTACCTGAGTTGGACGGCCGGTCGGTTGGACCGGCTGCACGCCCGGATCGACGCGGCGCGGGCGGCGCTGGACGCGCAGCTGGTGCGCCGGGCCTCGGTGGCGATGGAGCTGGCGACGTCCTCGCTGCTGGATCCGGCGGCCTCGCTGCTGCTGCTGGACGCGGCGCACGCGGCCCGGCAGGCCGATGACGAGCAGCGCGAGGTGGCGGAGAGCCAGTTGAGCCTGGCGCTGCGGGCGGTGTTCGAGGAGCCGGAGCAGATGGCGGCGCTGGTGGCGGAGCCGGGTGGCGAGGACGCGGTTCGTGAGCTGACGGCCGCGGTGCGGCGGGTGCCGATGGCCCGCCGGTTCCACAACGACGCGGTGCGGGCGGCGCGGGCGGTGCGCGAGCACCGGCTGGTGCGGTACTTCCGGTTGGCGGGGAAGGCGCCGTTCCCGTTGGCGTTCGAGATGGACGATGCACCGCCGCCCGCTCTCACGCCCGAAGGGGCGCCTGCTTAAGGTGTCACCCGGATACGGCCCGTTTGTCGTGTCCCGTCGTCCTGGCTGGACTTGGTGGCGCATGAGTGGGCCATCCGGTCTGCCTACCATAGGGCGATAGCACTGATTCATCTTCGAGTGAGGTCTCACGTGTCCACGACCCCCACCACCGCAGACCAGCCGCAGATCGGCACCGCCCGGGTCAAGCGCGGCATGGCCGAGCAGCTCAAGGGCGGTGTGATCATGGACGTGGTCAACGCCGAGCAGGCCAAGATCGCCGAGGACGCCGGCGCCGTGGCCGTCATGGCCCTGGAGCGGGTCCCGGCCGACATCCGCAAGGACGGCGGCGTGGCCCGCATGTCCGACCCCAACATGATCGAGGAGATCATCGAGGCGGTCTCCATCCCGGTGATGGCCAAGTCCCGCATCGGCCACTTCGTCGAGGCCCAGGTGCTCCAGTCGCTGGGCGTCGACTACATCGACGAGTCCGAGGTGCTGACCCCGGCCGACGAGGTCAACCACTCGGACAAGTGGGCCTTCACCACCCCCTTCGTCTGCGGCGCCACCAACCTGGGCGAGGCCCTGCGCCGCATCGCCGAGGGCGCGGCCATGATCCGCTCGAAGGGCGAGGCCGGCACCGGCAACGTCGTCGAGGCCGTCCGCCACCTGCGCCAGATCAAGAACGAGATCGGCAAGCTGCGCGCGCTGGACAACAACGAGCTGTTCGCCGCCGCCAAGGAGCTGCGCGCCCCGTACGAGCTGGTCAAGGAGGTCGCCGAGCTCGGCAAGCTGCCGGTCGTGCTGTTCTCCGCCGGTGGCGTGGCCACCCCGGCCGACGCCGCGCTGATGCGCCAGCTGGGTGCCGAGGGCGTCTTCGTCGGCTCCGGCATCTTCAAGTCGGGCGACCCGGCCAAGCGTGCCGCCGCGATCGTGAAGGCCACCACCTTCTTCGACGACCCGAAGGTCATCGCGGACGCCTCCCGCAACCTGGGCGAGGCCATGGTCGGCATCAACTGCGACACCCTGCCGGAGACCGAGCGCTACGCCAACCGCGGCTGGTAACCACCCGCAGTTTCCGAGCCGGCCCGCCGCCGCGCCGCGGCGCGCGGCGGGCCGCGCCACGTAGTCCGTCGTAACGATCGATAGAGGTTGAAGACCGTGAGCACTCCTGTCATCGGCGTCCTCGCCCTCCAGGGCGACGTCCGCGAGCACCTGGTGGCGCTGGCCGAGGCCGACGCGCTCGCCCGTCCGGTGCGCCGCGCCGAGGAGCTGGCCGAGGTCGACGCGCTGGTGATCCCCGGCGGGGAGTCCACCACCATGTCCAAGCTGGCGCTGCTGTTCGGCGTGATGGAGCCGCTGCGCGAGCGGGTCGCCGACGGGATGCCGGTCTACGGCACCTGCGCGGGCATGATCATGCTGGCGGACAAGATCCTGGACGGCCGCGACGACCAGCAGACCGTCGGCGGCATCGACATGACGGTGCGCCGCAACGCCTTCGGCCGCCAGAACGAGTCCTTCGAGTCCGGGATCGAGTTCGCGGGCCTGGACGACGCGCCGGTGCACGGCGTCTTCATCCGCGCCCCCTGGGTCGAGGGGGTCGGCGCGGGCGTCAAGGTGCTGGCCGAGCTGCCCGCCGCGGACGGCCCGGAGAGCCGGATCGTCGCCGTGCGCCAGGGCAACCTGCTGGCCACCTCCTTCCACCCCGAGCTGACCGGCGACCACCGGGTCCACGCGTACTTCGTGCGGATGGTCGAGGAGCACCTCGCCGGTCGGTAGACCGCCGCCCACCGTGTGCGCCCCACCGCCGGCGACACCGGTAAGATCTCATCTGTTCATTTCCCTTTGGCGACGTAAAGGAGCTGGCGATGTCCGGCCACTCTAAGTGGGCTACCACCAAGCACAAGAAGGCCGTGATCGACGCCAAGCGCGGCAAGCTCTTCGCCAAGATGATCAAGAACATCGAGGTGGCGGCGCGCACCGGCGGACCCGACCCGGCGGGCAACCCGACCCTCTACGACGCCATCCAGAAGGCGAAGAAGAGCTCGGTCCCGATCGACAACATCAACCGCGCCGTCAAGCGCGGTGGCGGCCTGGAGGCCGGCGGCGCCGACTACCAGACCATCATGTACGAGGGCTACGGCCCGAACGGTGTCGCGGTCCTGATCGAGTGCCTCACCGACAACCGCAACCGCGCCGCCTCCGACGTGCGCGTCGCGATGACCCGCAACGGCGGCTCGATGGCCGACCCGGGCTCGGTCTCGTACCTGTTCACCCGCAAGGGTGTCGTCATCGTCCCCAAGGCCGACGGCGTGGACGAGGACAAGCTGTTCGAGGTCGTCCTGGACCAGGAGCCGGAGGAGATCAACGACCTCGGCGACTCGTTCGAGATCGTCTCCGAGGCCTCGAAGATGGTCGCCGTGCGCACCGCGCTGGTCGACGCCGGCGTCGACTACGACTCGGCCGAGGCCAACTTCCTCCCCAGCATGCAGGTCGAGCTGGACGTCGACGGCGCCCGCAAGATCCTGAAGCTGATCGACGCGCTCGAGGACAGCGACGACGTGCAGAACGTCTTCGCCAACTTCGACATCTCCGACGAGGTCGGCGCGCAGCTCGACGCCGAGTGATCACCGCCCAGTGATCGTCGGTGGGTGACCGGTCCCACTGCCCGGCCCGGTGGTCCCTGGACCACCGGGCCGGTGTCGTCGGCGGGGTTGTCGGACCCGGGCGGTAGCCTGCGGAGGTCCTTCGTGGCGAGTGGCAGGGAGACGGGCGAGTGGTGCGGGTACTGGGCGTGGACCCGGGGCTGACCAGGTGCGGGGTCGGCGTGGTCGAGGGCGCGCCGGGCCGGCCGCTGCGGATGGCCGGGGTCGGTGTGGTGCGCACCCCCGCCGAGGCGGAGATCGGGGAGCGGCTGCTCCAGGTCGAGCAGGGCATCGAGGCCTGGCTGGACGAGCACCGGCCCGACCTGGTCGCCGTCGAGCGGGTCTTCGCCCAGCACAACGTCCGCACCGTGATGGGCACCGCCCAGGCCAGCGCCGTCGCGATGCTCTGCGCCACCCGGCGCGGCATCCCCGTCACCCTGCACACCCCCAGCGAGGTCAAGGCCGCCGTCACCGGCTCCGGCCGGGCCGACAAGGCGCAGGTCACCGCCATGGTGCAGCGCCTGCTGCGGCTGGACGCGCCGCCCAAGCCCGCCGACGCCGCCGACGCGCTGGCGCTGGCCATCTGCCACATCTGGCGCGGCGGGGCGACCAACCGGCTGGAGGCCGCCGTCCGGGCCGCCCGCGCCACCTCCCGCTCCACTCCTCCGAAAGGCACCGTCCGATGATCGCCTTCGTGCAAGGGCCCGTGGCGGCCGTCTCCTCCGGGATCGCGGTGGTCGAGGTCGGCGGGGTCGGCATGGCCGTGCAGTGCACCCCGAACACCCTGGCCGGGCTGCGGCTGGGCGAGCCGGCCCGGCTGGCCACCTCGCTGGTGGTCCGGGAGGACTCGCTGACCCTGTTCGGCTTCGCGGACGACGACGAGCGCGCCGTGTTCGAGATCCTCCAGGCCGCGCCCGGCGTCGGCCCCAAGCTGGCGCAGGCGATCCTGGGCGTGCACAGCCCCGACGCGCTGCGCGCCGCGATCGCGGGCGGCGACGAGAAGGCGCTGGTCGCGGTGCCGGGCATCGGCAAGGCCAAGGCGGCCAAGCTGCTGCTGGAGTACAAGGACAAGCTCGGCGCCCCGCACGGGGCGGTGCCCGCGCAGAAGCCGGTCGCGAGCGGCCCGGCGCCGTGGAGCGAGCAGCTGCACTCCGCGCTGACCGGCCTCGGCTACGCCCCGCGCGAGGCGGACGAGGCGGTCGCGGCCGTCACCCCGGAGGCCGAGGCGCAGGCGGTGACGGACGTCGGCGCCCTGCTCAGGCTCGCCCTGCGCGGCCTCAACCGCGCCCGCTGACCAACTGACGATCTGTCCTTTTGTCGACACCGGAGACTCTGGAGCCCGCGACGATGTACGACCCGGAACCCACCGACCGGCTGGTCACGGCCGCCGCCGACGGTGAGGACCAGGCGGTGGAGGCGGCGCTGCGCCCCAAGCTGCTGGACGAGTTCATCGGCCAGGAGCGGGTGCGCGAGCAGCTGTCGCTGGTGCTCCAGGCTGCCCGCCAGCGCGGCAGCGCGCCTGACCACGTGCTGCTGAGCGGCCCGCCCGGGCTCGGCAAGACCACCCTGTCCATGATCATCGCCGCCGAGCTGGGCGCCCCGATCCGGATCACCTCCGGCCCGGCCATCCAGCACGCGGGGGACCTCGCGGCGATCCTCTCCTCGCTCACCGAGGGCGAGGTGCTCTTCCTCGACGAGATCCACCGGATGTCCCGGCCGGCCGAGGAGATGCTCTACATGGCGATGGAGGACTTCCGGGTCGACGTGATCGTCGGCAAGGGCCCGGGCGCCACCGCCATCCCGCTGGAGCTGCCGCCCTTCACCCTGGTCGGCGCCACCACCCGGGCCGGCCTGCTGCCGCCCCCGCTGCGCGACCGCTTCGGCTTCACCGGGCACATGGAGTTCTACGCCCCGGCCGAGCTCCAGCGGGTGGTGCACCGCTCGGCCGCGCTGCTGGACGTGGAGATAGACCCGGCCGGCGCGGCCGAGATCGCCGGGCGCTCGCGCGGCACCCCGCGCATCGCCAACCGGCTGCTGCGCCGGGTCCGCGACTACGCCCAGGTCCGGCACGACGGCGTGGTCGACGCCGGGATCGCCGCCCAGGCGCTGGAGGTCTACGAGGTGGACGCCCGCGGGCTGGACCGGCTGGACCGCGCGGTGCTGGACGCGCTGCTGCGGCTGTTCGGCGGCGGTCCGGTCGGTTTGTCGACACTAGCGGTCGCCGTGGGTGAGGAGTCGGAGACGGTCGAGGAGGTCGCCGAGCCCTTCCTGGTCCGCGAGGGCCTGCTCGCCCGCACCCCGCGCGGCCGGATCGCCACCGCGGCCGCCTGGCAGCACCTCGGCCTGACCCCGCCGGTCCAGACCACCCGCGGGCGTGTTCCGGCGCAGCCGGAGCTGTTCCCCGCCGACGAAAGTTGACCGCCATCGGCTGAACGGGTGAGTCGGGCCGGTCGGTTCCCGGCCGGTGCTCCCGTGGTGGCGCACGGGAGAGCCGGGAGTGGCGTCCGGGGAAACTGTGCAGGCGGAGGGTCGCCACTTTCGGCGGCATGATGCGATGCTTGGCGTTGTCCGATCGATTCGGGGTCGCCTAGACTCCGCCGGACCGCCCCTCTCACCTGACGGGCCGACCAATACCACACAGGCCGCCGGCCGGCGGCCCGTAAAGGACCCTGGCTGCAGTGAACCTCATCATCCTTCTCCTCCCGATCATCGCGATCGTGCTCATGTTCCGGTCGCAGAAGAAGCGCCAGTCGCAGATGCAGCAGATGCAGACGGCGCTGGAGCCGGGGGCCGGTGTGCGCACCATCGGCGGTCTGTACGCCCAGGTGAAGGCGGTCAACGACGAGACCGTCGAGCTGGAGATCGCGCCCGGCGTGGTCACCCACTTCACCAAGAGCGCCATCGCGGCCGTCCTGGACCCCCAGGAGTACGACGCGATCATCAACGGCCGCCCCGCCGATGACGAGCTGCCCGAGCCGGAGGCCGAGGAGGCCGACGCCGAGCCGGTCGAGGACAAGCCGCTGTCGCTCTCCAAGGACAGCGCCGAGAAGGGCGACGTCGAGGGCGGGGCTCCCGCGAGCAAGTAGTACGGACGGGCAACCCGCCCGGCCGCGCGGCACAGTGCCGCGAGCCCACAGGACCTCAGGGCCGCAGAACCGCCGGACCCCTGTCCCGCCACGAGCCGGACGGGGGTCCGGTCGGGGAAGTGGCATGGACAGGGAGAAACGAGCAAGGTGGCAACACCCAAGTCGCGCCCGCGCGACGGCTACCCAGGGCGGGCGCTGGCCCTCATCCTGGTCGTCACCGTCGGACTGGTCGCCCTCATGTTCGGGACGGGCACCACCAAGCCCCGGCTCGGGATCGATCTCGCCGGTGGCACCAGCATCACGCTGACCGCGAAGTCGACCGACCCCAAGGCGATCACCAAGTCCAACATGGACATCGCCACCGGGATCATCGAGCGCCGCGTCAACGGTATGGGTGTCTCCGAGGCGGAGGTCCAGACCCAGGGCGACAACACGATCATCGTGAACATCCCCAAGGGCGGGAACCAGCAGAACGCGGCGGACCAGGTGGGTACCACCGCCAAGCTGTTCTTCCGTCCGGTCCTGGCCGTGGCGCCCAGCGGCGTCACCGCCCCGGCTCCCACGGGCACCCCGTCCGCCGCCGCCACCGGCACCCCGGGCGCGACCCCGCCCGCCGCCACGGCCGGCTCCCCGTCGCCGGGCGCGAGCGCCACCAAGCAGGGCCGCCCCGAGAGCGAGGCGCTGGCCGCCGAGGGCGCCAGCCCGACCGCCGCGGCCACCGGCGCGAGCACCGCGCCCACCGCCCCCGCCACCGGCGCCCCGAGCGCCGCGGCCACCCCGCCGAGCGCCGCCGACCTCAGCGCCGCGATGACCCAGGGCACCGTGCCGCCGGAGCTGAGCGCCGCGTTCGCCGCCCTCGACTGTTCCAAGCCCGAGGTCCGCACCGCCCAGACCGGCCCCGACGACAAGGCCGTCGTCGCCTGCTCGCAGAAGCCCGAGAACGGCTACTACGAGAAGCTCGCCCTCGGCCCCGTCGCCGTGAAGGGCTCGGACGTCTCCAAGGCGCAGCCGACCCTCGACACCCAGACGGGTGCCGGCTGGCAGGTCCAGCTGCAGTTCAACGGCAACGGCACCGACGACTTCACCAAGGTCACCGGCCAGCTCGCCACCCAGGCCCCGCCGAACAACCAGTTCGCGATCGTCCTGGACAACCAGGTCGTCTCGCACCCCGAGGTCAAGAACGCGATCCCCGGCGGCAGCGCCGTGATCACCGGCCGCTTCACCCAGGCCGAGGCGCAGGACCTGTCCAACGTGCTCGGCTACGGCGCCCTGCCGCTGGAGTTCGTCAAGAGCGACATCACCACCGTCTCCCCGGCGCTCGGCAGCGACCAGCTCAAGGCCGGCCTGGTGGCCGGCGCGATCGGCATGCTGCTGGTGGTCGCCTACTCGCTGGTCTACTACCGCGGCCTCGGCCTGGTCTCGATCGCCGGTCTGCTCGTCTCGGCGGCCCTGACCTACTCGATCATGAGCCTGCTCGGCAACGCGATCGGCTTCGCGCTGAACCTGCCGGCGGTCTGCGGTGCGATCGTCGCGATCGGCATCACCGCCGACTCCTTCATCGTGTACTTCGAGCGCATCCGCGACGAGGTCCGCGAGGGCGCCCCGCTGCGCCCGGCGGTCCAGCGGGCCTGGCCGCGCGCCCGGCGCACCATCCTGGTCTCGGACTTCGTGTCCTTCCTCTGTGCCGCCGTCCTCTACGTGGTCTCGGTCGGCAAGGTCCAGGGCTTCGCCTTCACCCTGGGTCTGACCACCGCGCTCGACGTCGTGGTGATCTTCCTCTTCACCAAGCCGCTGATCACGCTGCTGGCCCGCCGCAAGTTCTTCCTGAACGGCCACCCGTGGTCCGGCCTGGACCCGAAGCGACTGGGCGCCCGCCCGCCGCTTCGCAGCAGCCGTCGCCGTAACCCCTCCTCTGCCGCCGTGAAGGAGGCCTGACACCGTGTCACGCTTCTCCAACCTGGGCCACCGGCTCTACCAGGGCGAGGTCAGCTTCGACTTCGTCGGTCGCCGCAAGCTCTGGTACTCCATCTCCGGCGTGATCGTGCTGGTCGCGGCGATCGGCCTGGCCATGGGCCTGCACCTGGGCATCGAGTTCAAGGGCGGCTCGGTCTACACCGTGGCCAAGCCCGGCCTGACGGTCTCCCAGGCGCAGGAAACCGCCGACGGGGTCGTCTCCTCGCACCCGTTGGTGCAGTCGACCGACAACGGCAAGATCCGCATCCAGGTCAGCACCGAGGAGCCGAAGAGCTCCGACGAGATCCGCTCCGAGCTCTCCCAGAAGCTCGGCGTGCCGCTGGACACCGTCGAGGCCCAGGTGATCGGCCCCAGCTGGGGCAAGCAGATCTCCCAGAAGGCGCTCACCGGCCTGGTCGTCTTCATGGTCCTGGTGACGGTCTACCTGGCGATCGCCTTCGAGTGGCGGATGGCGCTGGCCGCGCTGGTCGCCCTCATCCACGACCTCCTGATCACCATCGGCGTGTACGCCCTGGTGGGCTTCGAGGTCACCCCGGGTACGGTGATCGGCTTCCTGACGATCCTCGGTTACTCCCTCTACGACACGGTCGTCGTCTTCGACACCGTGAAGGAGAACACCAAGGGGATCACCAAGCAGAACAAGCTCACCTACAGCGAGGCCGCCAACGCGGGCCTCAACCAGACCCTGGTGCGCTCGCTCAACACCACCGTGGTGGCGCTGCTTCCGGTCGCCGCGCTGCTGTTCATCGGCGGCGGCTTCCTGGGCGCCGGCACCCTGAACGACATCTCGCTCGCGCTGTTCATCGGTCTCGCGGCCGGTGCCTACTCCTCGATCTGCGTCGCCACCCCGCTGCTGGCGCAGCTCAAGGAGGAGCAGCCGGAGATGAAGGCGCTGCGCAAGCGGGTCCTCCAGCACCGGGCCTCGGCCGCCGCCAAGGCGGAGGCCGGGGACGCCGTCACGGCGGACGGGGAGCCGGACGACGAGGAGCAGCCTGCGGGTATGGTCGGACAGCGTGGCCGCTCGGCCGGCACCCGTGCCAAGGGCCGTCCGTCCACCAAGCGCTGAACCCGACCACGAACCCGAGGAACCCACCGTGACCACCGCCGACACCGCACTGGCCGAGCTGCTGAACAGCCGGATCCGGGACGTCCCGGACTACCCGAAGCCGGGTGTGCTGTTCAAGGACATCGCGCCGCTGCTCGCCGACGCCGAGGCCTTCGGCGCCCTCACCCGGGCGCTGGCGGACCGGGCCGCGGAGCTCGGTGCGACCAAGGTCGTGGGCCTGGAGGCGCGCGGCTTCGTGCTGGCGGCCCCGGCGGCCTTCGCGGCCGGGCTCGGCTTCGTGCCGATCCGCAAGCAGGGCAAGCTGCCCGGCGAGGTGTTCCGGCGCTCGTACGAGCTGGAGTACGGCTCGGCGACGCTGGAGGTGCAGTGCGACGCCTTCACGCCCGGTGAGCGGGTGCTGGTGGTGGACGACGTGCTGGCCACCGGTGGCACCATCGGCGCCTCGCTGGACCTGGTGAAGGAGGCCGGGGCCGAGCTGGCGGGCGTCGTGGTGCTGATGGAGCTGGGCTTCCTGGACGGCCGCGAGCGGCTGGCCGGGCACCTGGGCGGCGCTCCGCTGGAGACGCTGGTCACGGTCTGAGGGACTCGTCGGGAGGACGGCGGTCGGGACATCCGACCGCCGTCCTTCCGTTTCCTGGCCCGGCCGGATGAACACCCCGGCGCCCGGCTCGGTACCATGAAGATTCATCCCCTCCCGGTTGTCCCGGACCGTTCGGGCCTCGGCAGGGGTCGGCCCCGGTGCCCCGAGGAGTAGTCCTTGCCCGACGAGGTTGTGCCCACGGCCGAAGCGGCCACCCCCGAAAACCGTCCCACGCCCTCGGGGGCCACCCCGGCACGCCCGGCGCCGACCTCCTCGCGTTCGCTCGGCCCCTCCGGCCGCGGTTCCACCGGTGGCATGCGGGCCCGGCTGGCCCGCCTGGGCGGCCAGCGCTCCAGCGTGCTCAACCCCGTCCTGGAACCGCTGTTCCGCTCGATCCGGGCCAACGACCCCAAGGCCGACCCGGCTCTGCTGCGCGACATCGAGAAGGCGTACGCGGTGGCCGAGAAGTGGCACCGCGGGCAGAAGCGCAAGAGCGGCGACCCGTACATCACCCACCCGCTGGCCGTCGCGACGATCCTGGCCGAGCTCGGCATGGACGCCCCGACGCTGATGGCCGGGCTGCTGCACGACACCGTCGAGGACACCGACTACGGCCTGGAGACCCTGCGCAAGGACTTCGGCGACTCGGTGGCCCTGCTGGTGGACGGCGTCACCAAGCTGGACCGGGTCAAGTTCGGCGAGGCCGCGCAGGCCGAGACCGTCCGCAAGATGGTCGTGGCGATGGCCAAGGACCCGCGGGTCCTGGTGATCAAGCTGGCCGACCGCCTGCACAACATGCGCACGATGCGCTACCTCAAGCGGGAGAAGCAGGAGAAGAAGGCCCGCGAGACGCTGGAGATCTACGCCCCGCTGGCGCACCGGCTGGGCATGAACACCATCAAGTGGGAGCTGGAGGACCTCGCCTTCGCGATCCTCTACCCCAAGATGTACGACGAGATCGTCCGGCTGGTCGCCGAGCGCGCCCCCAAGCGGGACGAGTACCTGGCGACCGTCATCGACCAGGTCCAGGGGGACCTGCGGGGCGCCCGGATCACCGCCTCCGTCACCGGCCGGCCGAAGCACTACTACTCGGTCTACCAGAAGATGATCGTCCGGGGCCGGGACTTCGCCGAGATCTACGACCTGGTGGGCATCCGGGTCCTGGTCGACACCGTCCGCGACTGCTACGCGGCGCTGGGCACCATCCACGCGCGGTGGAACCCGGTGCCGGGGCGGTTCAAGGACTACATCGCGATGCCCAAGTTCAACATGTACCAGTCGCTGCACACCACGGTGATCGGCCCCGGGGGCAAGCCGGTCGAGCTGCAGATCCGCACCTTCGACATGCACCGGCGGGCCGAGTACGGCATCGCCGCGCACTGGAAGTACAAGCAGCGCGCGGTGGCCGGGGCCTCCAAGGTCCGCACCGACACCCCGACCCAGGTCCGCAAGGACGACAAGGCCGGCGCCGTCAACGAGATGGCCTGGCTGCGGCAGCTGCTGGACTGGCAGAAGGAGACCGCCGACCCGGGCGAGTTCCTGGAGTCGCTCCGCTTCGACCTGGCCAGCAACGAGGTCTTCGTCTTCACCCCCAAGGGCGACGTGATAGCCCTGCCGGCCGGGGCGACCCCGGTCGACTTCGCCTTCGCGGTGCACACCGAGGTCGGCTACCGGACGATAGGCGCCCGGGTCAACGGGCGGCTGGTGCCGCTGGAGTCGACCCTGGAGAACGGCGACACCGTCGAGGTGTTCACCTCCAAGGCGGAGAACGCCGGCCCGTCCCGGGACTGGCTGGGCTTCGTCAAGTCGCCGCGCGCCCGCAACAAGATCCGCGCCTGGTTCTCCAAGGAGCGCCGCGAGGAGGCGATCGAGCACGGCAAGGAGGCGATCGTCCGGGCGATGCGCAAGCAGGGCCTGCCGATCCAGCGGATCCTGACCGGCGACTCGCTGGTCACCCTGGCCCACGAGATGCGCTACCCCGACATCTCCTCGCTCTACGCCGCGATCGGCGAGGGCCACGTCGCCGCGCCGAACATCGTGCAGAAGCTGGTCCAGGCGCTCGGCGGCGAGGAGGGCGCGACCGAGGACCTGGCGGAGACCGCCACCCCGACCCACGACAACCGGCGCGCGGTGCGCCGCCGGGCCAAGGGCGACCCGGGCGTGATCGTCAAGGGCGTCGAGGACGTCTGGGTCAAGCTCTCCCGCTGCTGCACCCCGGTGCCGGGCGACCCGATCGTCGGCTTCGTGACCCGCGGCAACGGCGTCTCGGTGCACCGCGCCGACTGCGTCAACGTGGAGGCGCTGAACCAGCAGCCGGAGCGCATGATCGACGTCGAGTGGGCGGCCACCCAGTCCTCGGTCTTCCTGGTGGCCATCCAGGTCGAGGCGCTGGACCGCTCGCGGCTGCTGTCGGACGTCACCCGGGTGCTCTCCGACCAGCACGTCAACATCCTGTCGGCGGCGGTGCAGACCTCCCGGGACCGGGTGGCGATGAGCCGCTTCACCTTCGAGATGGGCGACCCGAAGCACCTGGGCCACGTGCTCAAGGCGGTGCGTGGCGTCGAGGGCGTGTACGACGTCTACCGCGTCACCTCCGCCCGCAAGTAGCGGCGGGCCCCCGCCGGCAGCACGGCGGGGGAACGCGGAAGGCCCCCGGGAACGGTCCCGGGGGCCTTCGCCGTCCAGCGTGCCGGGGCGATCAGCCGCTGAACTCCTCCTGGCTCTTGTGCGCCTGGTCCAGCAGGGTCCGCACGCCGTCCAGCTCGGACTCCAGCTTGGCGATCCTGGAGGCGTTGCCGGCCGCGCGGGCCTTGTCCAGGTCGGCCTGGATCTTGTCGGCCTTCGCCTGGAACAGGCCCACCATGCCGGCCGCGCGGGCCTTGGCCTCCGGGTTGGAGCGCGACCACTCGGCCTCCTCGGCCTCGCGGATCGCCCGCTCGACCGCGTTCAGCCGGCCGTCCAGCTTCGGACGGACCTCGCGCGGCACGTGCCCGATCGCCTCCCAGCGCTCGTTGACCTCGCGCAGCGCGGCCTTGGCGGCCTTGAGGTCGGTGATCGGCAGGATCGTCTCGGCCTCGGCGGCCAGCGCCTCCTTGAGCTTCTGGTTCTCCACCTGCTCGGCGTCCCGCTCGCTGAACACCGCGGAGCGGGCCTGGAAGAAGACGTCCTGGGCGCCGCGGAACCGCGCCCACAGCTCGTCCTCGATGTCCCGCTGGGCCCGGCCGGCGGCCTTCCAGCGCGCCATCAGGTCGCGGTAGGCGGCCGCGGTGCTGCCCCAGTCCGTGGACGAGGACAGCGCCTCGGCCTCGGACACCAGCGCCTCCTTGGTCTGCCGGGCCTTCTCGCGCTCGGCGTCCAGGGTGGCGAAGTGCGCCTTGCGGTGCTTGGAGAAGACCGAGCGGGCGTGCGAGAAGCGGTGCCAGAGCTCGTCGTCGCTCTTGCGGTCCAGCCGCGGCAGGCCCTTCCAGGTGTCCACCAGGGCGCGCAGCCGGTCCCCGGCCTCCCGCCACTGGGTGGACTCGGCGAGCTGCTCGGCCTCGGTGACCAGGGCCTCCTTGGCCGCACGGGCCTCGTCCTGGGCCTTGGCGCGGGCGGCCTTGCGCTCCTCGCGCCGGCTCTCGATCTCGCCGGTGAGCGTGTCCAGCCGCTTGGCCAGACCCTCCAGGTCGCCGACCGCGTGCCCCTCGACCACCTGGGCGCGCAGGTGCTCCAGCGCGGCCAGGGCGTCCTTGGCGGCCAGGTCGGTGGTCCGCACCCGCTTCTCCAGCAGGCCGATCTCCACCTCGATGCCCTGGTACTTGCGCTCGAAGTAGGCGAGGGCCTCCTCGGGCGAGCCGGCCTGCCAGGAACCGACGACTCGTTCGCCGTCGGCCGTCCTGACGTAGACCGTGCCCTGCTCGTCCACACGGCCCCACGGGTCGCTGCTCATAGCGCGTCCTCCACATGACGTCGCGCCCGCGCCGGGGCGGCGCGCGTCCGTCGTCCACAGTTGATGTGCGACGGACCGAAAGAGTCCGCCGTCCCCGTCCGCCGTGCCTTGCTGCCGAGGGTGACGGCTAGGCGGGTCCGGGCACCCTATACAACGCCAACATAGGCGACCAGGCCCGGTGCTGTCCGCATCCGGGCCGGGCGATTTCGGTCCGGGGCCGTGCGGGGGCGGCGCGCAGGCCACCCGCCGACGACCCCGGAGTCGGTCAACCCTTCGCCACCGTAACGGAGTTGAAGGTGACGTCGGCCATCGGGTGGCCGTCCGACGAGCCCTCCAGGGTGCCCGCGGCGGCGATCTTCTGCACCACGTCCAGGCCGCCGGTGACCTTGCCGAAGGGGGTGTAGTTCGGGGGCAGCTTGGTGTCCTTGTAGACCAGGAAGAACTGGCTGCCGTTGGTGCCCGGACCGGAGTTGGCCATCGCCACGGTGCCGGCTGGGTAGGTCGCGCCGGTCAGGTTCTCGTCCGCGAACTTGTAGCCGGGGCCGCCGGAGCCGCCCGGGACGGTCGCGCTGGCGGTCGGGTCGCCGCACTGCAGCACGAAGATGCCGTCGGTGGTGAGGCGGTGGCACTTGGTGTGGTCGAAGTACTGCTCACCGGCCAGGAAGGCGAAGGAGTTCACGGTGTGCGGGGCCTTCGCCGCGTCCAGCGCGATCGTCACCTTGCCGCAGTTGCTGTCCAGCGTCATGGCGTACGAGCCGCCCGCGTCGATCGTCATGGCCGGCTCGGCCTGCCACTGCTTGCCGTTGGGCGCGCCCGGCGCCGGGGCGGCGCAGCCCTCGACCGGCTTGCGGGTCGGGGCGGACGGCTCCTCGGTACCGGTCGGCGCGGCCTGGGCGCTGTTCGAGGCCTTCTTGTCGCCCTTGTCGTCCGAGCTGAACGCGCCGGTGGCGATCAGGGTGCCACCGCCGGCCAGGACCACGACGGCGAGCGAGGCGCCCAGGATCGTGTTGCGCCGCCTGCGCGCGGCCTGGGCCTCGACCCGGCGCTCCAACTGGCGCTCGTACTTCTCTCGGGCGAGCTGCCGCCGCCGCTGTTCGCTGCTGACCACCGGCCGTGTCTCCTACGGATGTGCGGGAAAAGTGGATGGATTCCGGAGCGGATCATCGCATCCCTCGGCGGCCAAGTGTAGGGACCGGGCCTGTAAGAACCCGGTGAACCTGCCGGGCCGCGGCGCCCCGCCGCCCGTATCTGGTTCGCAACCGGACCCGCGGCGCCGGTAGGCTGCACCTGAATCACCACTGGTGGCATCACCACTGGCAGCCGCCGCAGCCGACCGCCACACACCCGAAGGACGCGCGTGTTCATCGCCGGATTCCCCGCTGGAGCCTGGGGCACCAACTGCTACCTGGTCGCTCCGGCGGCCGGCGAGGAGTGCGTCATCGTCGATCCCGGCCACCAGGCGGCCCGCGGCGTCGAGGAGATGGTCCGCGAGCACCGGCTGAAGCCCGTCGCCGTGCTGCTCACCCACGGCCACATCGACCACGTGGCCTCGGTGGTCCCGGTCTGCGGCGCCCGCGGCGTCCCGGCCTGGATCCACCCCGAGGACCGGTACATGATGTCCGACCCGGAGAAGGCGCTCGGCCGCTCCCTGGGCACCCAGCTGATGGGCGAGCTCACCGTCGGCGAGCCCGACGACGTGCGCGAGCTCACCGACGGCGGCGTGCTGGAGCTGGCCGGCCTGAAGCTCACCGTGGACCACGCCCCGGGCCATACCGGGGGGTCGGTGACCTTCCGGACGCCCGGTGCCGAGGACCTCCCCCCGGTGCTGTTCTCGGGCGACCTGCTGTTCGCCGGCTCCATCGGGCGTACCGACCTCCCGGGCGGGGACAGCGAGGCGATCATGAACTCGCTGGCCCGGGTGTGCCTGCCCCTCGACGACTCCACCGTGGTCCTCTCCGGCCACGGCGGTCAGACCACCATCGGCCGCGAGCGCGCCACCAACCCCTACCTCCGACAGGCAGCAGGGGCGGCAGGCGCCCCGGCTTTCCCGCGACGAGGAATGTGACGGAAGAGAAGTTGAGCACCTTCACCGCCCCCAAGGGCACCTACGACCTGCTGCCCCCCAGCTCCGCGACCTTCCTGGCGATCCGCGAGCGCATCGCCGCGCCCGCCCGCCGGGCCGGTTACGGCTACGTCGAGACCCCGGTCTTCGAGGACGTGAAGCTGTTCTCCCGCGGCGTCGGCGAGTCCACCGACATCGTCTCCAAGGAGATGTACACCCTCACCACCAAGGGCGGCGACGAGCTCGCGCTGCGCCCCGAGGGCACCGCCTCGGTGCTGCGCGCCGCGCTCCAGGCCAACCTCCACAAGCAGGGCAACCTGCCGGTCAAGCTCTGGTACTCGGGCTCGTACTACCGCTACGAGCGCGCCCAGAAGGGCCGCTACCGCCAGTTCTCCCAGGTCGGCGCCGAGGCGATCGGGGCCGAGGACCCGGCGCTGGACGCCGAGCTGATCATCCTGGCCGACGACGCCTTCCGCTCGCTGGGCCTGAGCGACTACTCGCTGCTGCTCAACAGCCTCGGCGACAAGCAGTGCCGCCCGGTCTACCGTGCCGCGCTGATCGACTTCCTCTCCGGCCTGGACCTGGACGAGGAGACCCGCCGCCGCGCCGAGATCAACCCGCTGCGCGTCCTCGACGACAAGCGCGAGTCGGTGCAGGCCCAGCTGGTCGGCGCCCCGATGCTGCGCGACTACCTGTGCGAGGCCTGCAAGGCGTACGACGAGAAGGTCCGCGAGCTGCTCACCGCGGCGGGCGTGGCCTTCGTGGACGACCCCAAGCTGGTGCGCGGCCTGGACTACTACACCCGCACCACCTTCGAGTTCGTGCACAACGGCCTCGGCGCCCAGTCCGCGATCGGCGGCGGCGGCCGCTACGACGGCCTGTCCGAGATGATCGGCGGCCCGGCGCTGCCGTCCGTCGGCTGGGCGCTCGGCGTGGACCGCACCTACCTCGCACTGGAGGCCGAGGGCGTCGCCCTCGACCTGCCGGCGGCCACCTCCGTCTACGCCGTCGCGCTCGGCGAGGAGGCCAAGAACACCCTGTTCGCCAAGGTGGTCGAGCTGCGCCGGGCCGGCGTGGCCACCGACCTCGCCTTCGGCGTCAAGAGCATCAAGAACGCCATGAAGTCCGCCGACCGGTCCGGCGCCCGCTTCGCCCTGATCGCCGGGGACCGGGACCTCGCCGAGGGCGTCGTCCAGCTCAAGGACATGAGCACCGGCGAGCAGACCCCCGTCGCCCTCGACGCACTCGTCACCACCCTGAAGGAGAAGCAGCTGTGATCCGCACGCACGACGCGGGCACGCTCCGCCCGGAGCACGCAGGCACCACCGTCACCCTGGCCGGCTGGGTCGCCCGCCGCCGCGACCACGGCGGCGTCGCCTTCATCGACCTGCGCGACGCCTCCGGCACCGTGCAGATCGTGGTCCGCGACCTCGACTCGGTACACGGCCTGCGCGCCGAGTACTGCGTCAAGGTCGTCGGCGACGTCCGGGTCCGCCCCGAGGGCAACGAGAACCCCGACATCCCGACCGGCGCCGTCGAGGTCGTCGTCAGCGCGATCGAGGTGCTCTCCGAGGCCGCCCCGCTGCCCTTCCCGGTCGCCGAGTACGAGCCGGGCACGGTCAACGAGGAGGTCCGGCTGCGCTACCGCTACCTGGACCTGCGCCGCGAGGGCCCGGCCAAGGGCCTGCGCCTGCGCTCCAAGGTCAACAACATCATCCGCCGGGTGATGGAGGAGAACGACTACCTCGACATCGAGACGCCGTACCTCACCCGCTCCACCCCCGAGGGCGCCCGCGACTTCCTCGTCCCGGTCCGCCTCCAGCCCGGCCACTGGTACGCCCTGCCGCAGTCGCCCCAGCTGTTCAAGCAGCTGCTGATGGTGGCCGGCATGGAGCGCTACTACCAGATCGCCCGCTGCTTCCGCGACGAGGACTTCCGCGCCGACCGGCAGCCGGAGTTCACCCAGCTGGACATCGAGGCCTCGTTCGTCGACCAGGAGGACGTCCTGGCCCTCGGCGAGAAGATCGTCGGCTCCATCTGGCGCGAGGTGCACGGGTACGAGATCCCGAACCCGCTGCCCCGGATGACCTACGCGGACGCCATGGGCCGCTACGGCTCGGACAAGCCGGACGTCCGCTTCGGCCAGGAACTCACCGACCTGACCGAGTACTTCAAGGGCACCGAGTTCCGCGTCTTCCAGGCCCCGTACGTCGGCGCCGTGGTCATGCCCGGCGGCGCCTCGCAGCCGCGCAAGCAGCTGGACGCCTGGCAGGACTGGGCCAAGGCGCGCGGCGCCAAGGGCCTGGCCTACGTGCTCATCGACGCCGAGACCGGCGAGCTGCGCGGCCCGGTCGCCAAGAACCTCTCCGCGGAGCACCTGGCCGGCCTCGCCGCCGCCGCGGGCGCCAAGAACGGCGACGCGGTCTTCTTCGCGGCCGGCAAGGAGCGCGCCTCCCAGGAGCTGCTCGGCGCCGCCCGCCTGGAGATCGGCCGCCGCTGCGAGCTGATCGACGAGTCCCAGTGGGCCTTCCTCTGGGTCGTCGACTTCCCGATGTTCGAGCCGATCGAGGACGACAAGGGCCAGTTCCAGGGCTGGCACGCGGTGCACCACCCGTTCACCGCCCCGACCGCGGAGTCGCTGGCCACCTTCGACACCGACCCGGGCTCGGCGCTCTCCAACGCCTACGACCTGGTCCTCAACGGCTCGGAGCTGGGCGGCGGTTCGATCCGTATCCACCAGCGCGACGTGCAGAAGCGGGCGTTCGACGCGATCGGCCTCTCCGAGGAGGAGGCGGCCTCGCAGTTCGGCTTCCTGCTGGACGCCTTCAACTACGGCCCGCCGCCGCACGGCGGTGTCGCCTTCGGCCTGGACCGCATCGTCACCCTGCTGGGCGGGTACGACACCATCCGGGACGTCATCGCCTTCCCGAAGACGTCCACCGGCGGCGACCCGCTGACCGGCGCCCCGACCCCGATCACCCCGGCGCAGCGCCGCGAGGCCGGCGTGGACGCCAAGCCGAAGGTCCGTGAGGACGCCAAGGGCGAGGCCCAGCCCCAGTCCTGACACCGCGTCATCCGCTAACCTGCAACGGCCCCGGACGGCTCACCCGCCGTCCGGGGCCGGTCCACAACGGTGTGTGACACAGGGAGGGTTGACTCTTGCAGGTGACCACAAGAATCGAATGTCCGGAGGACGCCCCGGCGACCAGACGCGTCCACATGGCCGCGTTCCCCGGCCCGGACGAGGCGGACCTGGTGGACGCGCTGCGCCGCGATCCCGCCTGGCTGCCCGGGCTGTCCGTGGTGGCGGTCGACGGGGCCGGGCTGGTGATCGGCCACGCGCTGCTCACCCGGCTGCTCGTCGGCGACGGCAAGGCGCTGGCGCTCGGGCCGGTCGCGGTGGCGCCCGAGTGGCAGCGCCGGGGCGTCGGCGAGCTGGTCGTCCGGGCCGCGCTGGCGGCGGCCGAGGACGCGGGCGAGAAGCTCGTGGTCGTCCTCGGCGACCCGGAGTACTACGCGCGGTTCGGCTTCGCGCCGGCCGGGCGGCACGAGGTCACCGGCCCGTTCGAGGTGCCGGAGGCGTACTTCCAGGTGCTGCCGCTGCCGTCGTACGACGGCAGCCCGCGCGGGCTCTGCCGCTACCCCGAGCCCTTCGTCGCCGTCTGACCTCTCCCGGCACCTCTCCCCAGGGCCGGTCCACGAGACCGGCCCCGGTTGCCACGCCCCCCGCCGACCTGCGGAACCGGCCGTGGGCGCCTACGGTGAGTGCTGATCAGCATTCAGCCGGACGGAGGAACCGAGGGTGGCCGAGCAGCAACGGACCGGGAAGCCGGAGCGACTGGCCAGGAAGCCGTACGAGCGGGAGCTGCTGCGCCTCCAGGAGGAGCTGGTGAAGCTCCAGGAGTGGGTGCGCGTCGAGGGCGCCCGGCTGGTGGTGGTCTTCGAGGGGCGCGACGCCGCGGGCAAGGGCGGGGCGATCAAGCGGGTGACGGAGTACCTCAACCCCCGCATCGCCCGGGTCGCGGCGCTGCCCACACCGACCGAGCGGCAGAAGACCCAGTGGTACTTCCAGCGGTACGTCGAGCACCTGCCGGCCGCCGGGGAGATCGTCCTGTTCGACCGCAGCTGGTACAACCGCGCGGGCGTCGAGCGGGTGATGGGCTTCTGCACCGACGAGGAGTACTGGCAGTTCCTGCACCAGTGCCCGACCTTCGAGCGGATGCTCACCGAGTCGGGCGTCCTGCTGCGCAAGTACTGGTTCTCGGTGAGCGACACCGAGCAGCAGCGGCGCTTCCGGGACCGGCTGGAGGACCCGATGAAGCGCTGGAAGCTCTCCCCGATGGACGTCGAGTCGATCACCCGCTGGGAGGACTACTCGCGGGCCAAGGACGAGATGTTCATCCACACCGACACCCCGGACTCGCCCTGGCACGTGGTGGAGAGCGACGACAAGCGCCGGGCCCGGATCAACATGATCGCCCACCTGCTGTCCACCGTGCCGTACCACGAGATCAGGGAGCCGCGGGTGCAGCTGCCGCCCCGCCCCGCCTCGCGCGGCTACGAGCGGCCCCCGCGGGACCTCCAGAAGTACGTCCCGGACCACGCCGCCGGGCTGGAGTAGGACGGGCCCCGCGCAGCTCTTGGCGGGCTGTCCGAGCCCTCGCATAGGCTTCCGGTGTGGACGAACCGGACCTCTTCACCGCCGCCGCCGAGGAACGCCAGACCAGGGAGCCCGGCCGGGCGCCCCTGGCCGTACGGATGCGTCCGCGCACCCTGGACGAGGTGGCCGGGCAGCGGCAGCTGCTGAAGCCCGGCTCGCCGCTGCGCCGCCTGGTCGGGAGCTCGCGCGGCCCGGCGGCGACCAGCTCGGTGATCCTCTGGGGCCCGCCCGGCACCGGCAAGACCACCCTGGCGCACGTGATCAGCCAGGCGGTCGAGGGCCGCTTCGTGGAGCTGTCCGCGATCACCGCCGGGGTCAAGGAGGTCCGGGCGGTGATCGACGGCGCCCGGCGGGCGGTCGGGATGTCCGGCCGGGAGACGGTGCTCTTCCTGGACGAGATCCACCGCTTCTCCAAGGCCCAGCAGGACTCGCTGCTGCCCGCCGTGGAGAACCGCTGGGTCACCCTGATCGCGGCGACGACCGAGAACCCGTACTTCTCGGTGATCTCCCCGCTGCTGTCCCGCTCGCTGCTGCTCACCCTGGAGTCGCTGACCGACGAGGACATCCGGGCGCTGCTGCGCCGCGCGGTGGCCGACGAGCGCGGGCTGGAGGGCGCGCTGGAGCTGACCGCGGAGGCCGAGGACCACCTGGTGCGCCTGGCCGGCGGGGACGCCCGGCGGGCGCTCACCACGCTGGAGGCGGCGGCCGGGGCGGCGCTGGAGAAGGGCGAGCCGAGCATCACGCTGGCCACCACCGAGACGGCGGTCAACCAGGCGGCGGTGCGCTACGACAAGGACGGCGACCAGCACTACGACGTGGCGAGCGCGCTGATCAAGTCGATCCGCGGCAGCGACGTGGACGCCACCCTGCACTACCTGGCCCGGATGATCGAGGCGGGGGAGGACCCGCGGTTCATCGCCCGCCGGCTGATGATCTCGGCGAGCGAGGACGTCGGCCTGGCCGACCCGACGGCCCTGCAGACGGCGGTGGCGGCGGCCCAGGCGGTGGCCCTGATCGGCTTCCCGGAGGCCCGGATCATCCTCTCCCAGGCGGCCATCGCGCTGGCCCTGGCGCCCAAGTCCAACGCCGCCTACCTGGCGATCGACGCGGCGCTGGCGGACGTCCGGCAGGGCCTGGCGGGCGCCGTCCCGTCCCACCTGCGGGACGCGCACTACGGCGGCGCGGGCAAGCTCGGCCACGGCAAGGGCTACCGCTACCCGCACGACCTGCCGGAGGGCATCGCCGCCCAGCAGTACGCGCCGGACGCGGTGCACGGCAGGGAGTACTACCAGCCGACCAGGCGCGGCGGCGAGGCCCGGTACGCGGAGGTCGTGGAGTGGACGCGCGGGCGGCTGCGCGGGGAGCGCAGGGTGGAGAAGAAGGCCGAGCAGAAGCCCGAGCAGAAGCCGCGGAAGGCGGCGGCGGGGGCCGAGGAGCAGCCCGGGGAAAAGGGCGAGTGATCCACCGGTATACTCGATCGGAGTGCCATGTCCCGGGACGGCGGCGGGGGAGACCCCACCGACCGGCCGCACCAGCGGGACACCGGCCGTAGGCCCCCTCGAGGGGCCCGCACCAGGAGCGTCGCGCACCGTTTCGGTGTCGCGGACGGGCCCGGATTCCGGGCCGGTCCGTGTGACCAGCACTTCCGTGCCCGGCTCCGGAGAGCGGCTGACCGCATCGCCTCGGCGATGGGTTGTCTCCGGGTCG
The DNA here is from genome assembly GCF_042268845.1 of Kitasatospora sp. NPDC056273. Classification (NCBI taxonomy): domain Bacteria; kingdom Bacillati; phylum Actinomycetota; class Actinomycetes; order Kitasatosporales; family Streptomycetaceae; genus Kitasatospora; species Kitasatospora sp. NPDC056273. The sequence goes on from NZ_JBHJSJ010000047.1 coordinate 45,303, forward strand.
CGAGATGCGACCTCCGTCAACACCTGGTGAAGCCGTATTCGTAAGCAAGGAAGGTTTGGTTCATGGCGAACCAGAAGCGTCCCAAGGTCAAGATCGCGCGTGCGCTCGGCGTGCCGCTGACCCCGAAGTCCGTCAAGTACTTCGAGGCCCGCCCGTACCCGCCCGGCCAGCACGGCCGTGGCCGCAAGCAGAACTCGGACTACAAGGTCCGTCTGCTCGAGAAGCAGCGTCTGCGCGCCCAGTACGACCTGAGCGAGAAGCAGATGGCGCGCGCGTTCGACCGCGCGAAGAAGGCCGAGGGCAAGACCGGTGAGGCGCTCGTCGCCGACCTGGAGACCCGTCTGGACTCCCTGGTCCTGCGTTCGGGCATCGCCCGCACCATCTACCAGGCCCGCCAGATGGTCGTCCACGGCCACATCGAGGTCAACGGCGGCAAGGTCAACAAGCCGTCGTTCCAGATGAAGCCGGGCTTCGTGGTCACCGTCCGCGAGCGCTCCAAGGAGAAGGTCCCCTTCCAGGTCGCCCGTGAGGGTGGCTACGCGGGTGAGGGCCAGACCCCGAAGTACCTCGAGGTCAACCTGAAGGCCCTGGCCTTCCGCCTGGACCGTGCGCCGCAGCGCAAGGAGGTCCCGGTGATCTGTGACGAGCAGCTGGTCGTCGAGTACTACTCGCGCTGACCCGGTTCCGCTCTTCGCGACACCACGAGCGAGCCCCCGCCGCCTTTCGAGGCGACGGGGGCTCGCCCCTTTTCCGCTGTTCCCGCGGTTCCTCCCGCTGCCGTCAGATGCTCTCGCCGGCCATCGCGGCGGCCAGCCGCAGGTGCGGGCGGGCCTCCTCGGCGCGGCCCTGGCGCTCCAGGGTGCGGCCGAGCATCAGCCGGGCGTAGTCCTCGGCCGGGTCGGCCTCCAGGATCCGCAGCAGCTCGGCCTCGGCGCGCCGCAGCTGGGCCGAGTGGAAGTAGCTGCGGGCCAGCAGCATCCGGACCGAGAGGTTGGTCGGCTCCTCGGCCAGGACGCCTTCGAGCATGCGGGCCGCGTCGGTGTACGCCTTGGAATCGAAGTAGAACTTCGCCATGCGGTACTCGTTGGCGGCGTTGTGGACGGCCATGGTGCTCCTTCCGAGCAGTTCCTTGCCTCCTCAAGCAATCGGCAAGTTTCAACTATTCCGCACCGCCGAGGGCGCCGGCGCGGGCGGCACCGCGCGGGGGCCCGGCACCGGCTCCGCGCCCTCCGCCGTGCCCCCGCCGCCGAGCGCCCGGGCGACCGCCGCGTCCAGGTCCAGCAGGGTGCCGGCCTCGTAGCACTCCTCGTACTCTTGGGCGCTCAGCCCGGCCAGGGCCCGCTCCGCGCACTCCTGGTGCGGGCCGAAGAAGTTCCGCGAGCCCAGGAACGGGTTGCCGACCGCGCGCCAGATCCGGTGCGCGGCCCCCTGGAGCACCCGCGCCTCGCGCAGGTCGCCCGGCTCGCCCGGGCGGCTCGGCTCGGTCTCCAGCAGCGCCAGCAGGTCGATGCCCAGCACGATGCCGAGCAGGTCGCGGAAGAGGTGGTTCAGCCGCACGCACTCCCGGGCCAGCATCCGGGCGGGCTGGACCGCGCCGTCCAGCCAGTGCGAGTACGCCATCGCGTAGAGCACGTACCCGTAGGCCCACTGCTCGCCGTGCTCCTCGCACAGCTCGCGGGCCTGGCCGAACCAGAGCTCGCCGCTGTCCAGGTCGCCCTGGAACAGGTAGGCCAGGCCCAGCTCCAGCATGGCCATCACCACGTTGCTGTTGAGCTCGCCGATGGTCCGGTAGTGCCAGAGCGCCTCCTCGAACAGCTCGGCGGCCCGGTCGGGGTCGTCGCCGACCAGGGCGACGCAGCCCTGGCGGTGGACGGCATGGGCCAGGGCCCGGTCGTCGCCGGTGTTCAGGGCCTGGCGGCGGCACTCCTCCAGCGCCGGGCGGGCGAAGCCGAGGTCGCCCTGGAGGGTGGCCGTGTAGCCGGTCACCCAGAGCGCCTTGGCCCGGGCCTCGGTGGGCTCGCGGTCCAGGGCGAGCGCCCGGTCCAGCCAGTGCCGGCCCTCGCCGAGGTGGCCGCAGCCGATCCAGTAGAACCAGAGGGTGCCGGCCAGCAGCAGGGCGATCTGCTCCTCGCCGGGCTCGGCGAGGCAGAACTCCAGCGCCGCGCGGAGGTTGCCGTGGGCCAGCTGGGTGCGCTCGGCGGTCTCCGCCTGCCGGGGGCCGAACCACTCGACCTCGCCCCAGGTGGCGACGCCCAGGTACCAGTCCCGGTGGCGGCGCAGCAGCCGCGGCTCCTCGCCTGCGGCCCGCAGCCACTGGCCGCCGTACTCGCGCAGGGTGTCCAACAGCCGGAAGCGCACGCCGAAGGCGCTGTCCTCGCGCAGCACCACGGACTTGGCGACCAGCTCGTCGAGCAGGTCGAGCACCTCTTCGGCCTCGATGCCCTCGCCGGCGCAGACGTACTCGGCGGCCTCCAGGTCGAAACCGCCGGCGAAGACCGACAGGCGGGCCCAGAGTAAACGTTCCTGCACGGTGCAGAGCTCATGGCTCCAACCGATCGTCGTGCGCAGCGCCCGGTGCCGGGGCAGAGCCGTCCGGGAGCCGCCGGTGAGCAGCCGGAAGCGGTCGTCCAGCCGGGCGGTGACCTGCTCCACCGACAGCGCGCGGAGCCGGCCGGCGGCCAGCTCCATGGCCAGCGGGATGCCGTCCAGCCGGCGGCAGAGCAGCGCGACCGCCTCCGCGTTGTCCTCCGTCACCTCGAAGGACGGCAGCACCGCCCGGGCCCGGTCGGCGAACAGCCGCACCGCGTCCGGCAGCGCGCCCGACCGCACCGGGCCGGCGGGCGCCGGGCCGACCGGCAGCGGCGCGAGGGTCAGCAGGTGCTCGCCCGAGGCCCGCAGCGCGGTGCGGCTGGTGGTCAGCAGCCGCAGCTCGGGCAGCGCCCGCAGCAGCGCGTCGGCCAGCTCGGCGCAGGCCTCCACCAGGTGCTCGCAACCGTCCAGCACCAGCAGCAGGCGCCGGCCGTCCAGCCGGTCGGTCAGGACGTCCAGCGGCGGACGGGCGCCGCCGTCGGTGAGCCGCAGCGCCTCCAGGACGGCGTGGCCGAGCAGCAGCCGGTCCTGCACGGGGGCCACGTCCACCAGCCAGGTGCCGTCCGGGAACGCGTCGGCCGCCCGGGCCGCCGCGCGCAGCGCCAGCCGGCTCTTGCCCACGCCGCCGGGCCCGGTGACCGTCACCAGCCGGGCCGTGGCCAGCAGGCCGGCCAGCTCGGCCAGCTCGCCCCGCCGCCCGACGAAGCCGGTCAGCTCGGCCGGCAGCCGGCCGGGCTCCGGCTCGGGCGGCCCCGCCTCGGGCTCCCCGGGCTCCGCTCTCCAGTCCCCGGCCAAGGGCTGCTCCCCGTGCTCCAGGCCGGACCGTCGCGGTCCGGACGTGCGTCGGGCCGTACGGGCGACGGCCTGCCAGGCAGAACGAGGTGACCGGCCGGTAGGTTACGCGCGCCGATCGCACACCCGACCGGATCGCCGGGGAGAGAACCCGGTCCGGAAACCGGGCGTCGGCGCGATAGGGTTCCCTCTGAAGAGCTGCAAGGCGAGGGAGCGCGCAAAGGTGTCCGTGGGAGAGCTGGCCGGATTGCTCGTCGCCGTCTTCTGGGCGGTCCTGGTCACCCTGCTCGCCGTGGTGCTGGTCCGCCTCTCCCGGGTCCTCAAGGAGGCCGCCGTCCTGGTCTCCGCCGTCACCGAGCAGGCCGTCCCGCTGCTGACCGACGCGGGCGCCGCGGTGCGCAGCGCCAACGAGCAGCTGGAGCGGGTGGACGAGATCACCGCCAACGTGCAGGACGCCGCCGCCAACGCCAACGCGCTCTCCTCCACCGTGGCCGCCACCCTGGGCGGACCGCTGGTGAAGGTCGCGGCGTTCAGCTACGGCGTGCGCAAGGCCGTCGCCCGGCAGCAGGGCGGCGTGCCGCCGGTGCCCTCGCAGGCCGGCGAGCGCGAGGAGCTGGCCCGGCTGATCCGGGCCGAGGTCCGCGCCGCGACGGCGCCCAGGAGCGGACTGTTCTCCCGGGTCCGGCGCGCGGTGAGGGGCTGACGGCATGGTGCGACGCATCTTCTGGATGGCGGTCGGCGCCGGCGCCACCGTCTGGGCCATGAACAAGGCCAACGAGGCCGTGCACCGGCTGACCCCGGACAGCCTCTCCGGCACCGCCGCCCGCGGTGCGCTGCACCTGGGCGACCTGGCCAAGCAGTTCGCCCAGGACGTGAGGGCCGGCATGGCCGAGCGCGAGGAGCAGCTGAAGGACGACCTCGGGCTGCACGGCACCGCCGTGGTGGAGCCCCGCGGCGACCGCCGGGTCCTGCGCGGCGAGCCGCAGTACCGAGCTATCTCGGCGGTGCCCGGTAGCCCGGCCGCCGCCCTGCCTCCGTCCCGCAGCGCCCGTACCACCCCCCAGACCACTGAAGAAACGCCCCGCCGCGCCCTGCCGCCGCGGGGCGGCACCCCGAACCGGAAGGACCACTAATGGAGTCGGCTGAGATCCGCCGCCGCTGGCTGCGCTTCTTCGAGGAGCGCGGCCACACCGTCGTTCCGTCGGCGTCCCTGGTCGCCGACGACCCCACCCTGCTGCTCGTCAACGCCGGCATGGTGCCGTTCAAGCCCTACTTCCTGGGCGAGGTCAAGCCGCAGTTCTCGCGCGCCACCAGCGTCCAGAAGTGCGTGCGCACCCTGGACATCGAGGAGGTCGGGAAGACCACCCGGCACGGCTCCTTCTTCCAGATGTGCGGCAACTTCTCCTTCGGCGACTACTTCAAGGAAGGAGCCATCAAGTTCGCCTGGGAGCTGCTCACCACTCCCGTCGCGGACGGCGGCTACGGCCTGGAGAAGGAGAAGCTCTGGATCACCGTCTACAAGGACGACGACGAGGCCGAGCAGATCTGGCGTGACGTCATCGGCGTGCCCTCGGAGCGCATCCAGCGCCTCGGCATGAAGGACAACTTCTGGTCGATGGGCGTCCCCGGCCCGTGCGGCCCGTGCTCGGAGATCAACTACGACCGCGGCCCCGCGTACGGCGAGGAGGGCGGCCCGGCCGTCAACGGCGAGCGCTACCTGGAGATCTGGAACCTGGTCTTCATGCAGTACGAGCGCGGCCACGGCGACGGCAAGGACGGTTTCGAGATCCTCGGCGACCTGCCGAGCCGGAACATCGACACCGGCCTCGGCCTGGAGCGCCTCGCCGCCATCCTGCAGGGCGTCGACAACCTCTTCGAGATCGACACCAGCCGGATGATCCTCGACCGCGCCGCCGAGCTCACCGGCCACACCTACGGTGCCGACCACAAGGCGGACGTCTCGCTGCGCGTGGTCACCGACCACATCCGCACCGCGCTGATGCTGATCGGCGACGGCGTCACCCCCGGCAACGAGGGCCGCGGCTACGTGCTGCGCCGCATCCTGCGCCGCGCCATCCGCAACATGCGCCTGCTGGGCGCCACCGGCGTGGTGGCCAAGGACCTCACCGACATCGCCATCAAGGCGATGGCCCCGCAGTACCCGGAGCTGGAGAGCGACCGCAAGCGCATCGAGACGGTCGTCGTCGGCGAGGAGGCGGCCTTCCTCCAGACCCTGAAGGCCGGCACCAACCTGCTGGACGCCGCGGTCACCGAGACCAAGCAGTCCGGCGGCGCGGTGCTCTCCGGCGACCAGGCGTTCAAGCTGCACGACACCTACGGCTTCCCGATCGACCTGACCCTGGAGATGGCCGAGGAGCAGGGCCTCCAGGTGGACGAGGCCGGCTTCCGCCGCCTGATGCAGGAGCAGCGGGACCGCGCCAAGGCCGACGCCAAGGCCAAGAAGATGGGCCACGCCGACGTCGCCGCGTACCGCGAGGTCGCCGACACGTCCGGTGCCAGCGTCTTCACCGGCTACTCGCTCACCGAGGGCGAGGCCACCGTGGTCGGCCTGCTGGTGGACGGCGTCCCGGCGCCGGCCGCCTCCGAGGGCGACGAGGTCGAGATCATCCTCGACCGCACCCCGTTCTACGCCGAGGGCGGCGGCCAGCTCGCCGACCAGGGCCGGATCCGGCTGGAGTCCGGCGCGGTGGTGGAGATCCGCGACGTGCAGCAGCCCGTCCCGGGCGTCATCGTGCACTCCGGCGGGGTGCTGTTCGGCGAGGTCGTGCTGGGCGCCTCGGCGTACGCCACGATCGACACCGAGCGCCGCCGGGCGATCGCCCGCGCCCACTCGGCCACCCACCTGACCCACCAGGCGCTGCGCGACGCGCTCGGCCCGACGGCCGCCCAGGCCGGCTCCGAGAACGCCCCCGGCCGCTTCCGCTTCGACTTCGGCTCGCCCGCCGCCGTTCCCGGCAGCGTGCTGGTCGACGTCGAGCAGAAGATCAACGACGTGCTGACCCGCGAGCTGGAGGTCACCGCCGAGGTCATGACGATGGACCAGGCCCGCAAGGCCGGCGCCATCGCGATGTTCGGCGAGAAGTACGGCGACGAGGTCCGGGTCGTCACCATCGGCGACTTCTCCAAGGAGCTGTGCGGCGGCACCCACGTCGGCAACACCGCCCAGCTGGGCCTGGTGAAGCTGCTCGGCGAGTCCTCGATCGGCTCCGGCGTGCGCCGCGTCGAGGCGCTGGTCGGCAGCGACGCCTACCGGTTCCTGGCCCGTGAGCACACCGTGGTCGCCCAGCTCACCGAGCTGGTCAAGGGCCGCCCGGAGGAGCTGCCGGAGAAGATCTCGGGCATGCTCGCCAAGCTCAAGGACGCCGAGAAGGAGATCGAGCGCTTCCGCGCCGAGAAGGTGCTGGCCGCCGCGGCGGGCCTGGCCGACTCGGCCGAGGACGTGCACGGCATCGCCGTGGTCGCCGCGCAGGTCGCCGACGGCGTGGGCGCGGACGAGCTGCGCAAGCTGGTCCTGGACGTGCGCGGCCGCCTCGGCTCGCGCCCGGCCGTGGTCGCCGCCTTCACCGTGGCGAACGACCGCCCGCTGACCGTGATCGCCACCAACGAGGACGCCCGCGGCCGCGGCATCAAGGCCGGCGAGCTGGTCCGGACCGCCGCCAAGACCCTCGGCGGCGGCGGTGGCGGCAAGGACGACGTCGCCCAGGGCGGCGGCTCCAACCCGGCCGCGGTCGGCGAGGCCATCGCCGCGGTGCTCGGCCTGGTCGCGGAGCGCGCCAGCTGATGGAGCTCGAGGAGAGGCCCTTCCGACGGGGGCGGCGGATCGCCGTCGACGTCGGGGACGCCCGGATCGGGGTCGCGTCCTGCGACCCCGACGGGGTGCTCGCCACGCCCGTGGAGACCGTCCCGGCCGGGGTGAAGTCGCAGGCCAGGATCGCCGCCATCGTCGAGGAGTACGACGCGATGGAGGTGATCGTCGGGCTGCCGCGTTCGCTCAGCGGCAAGGAGGGCCCGGCGGCGGAGAAGGTCCGGGCGTACGCGACCCGGCTGGCGAACCGGCTCTACCCGGTGCCGGTGCGGCTGGTGGACGAGCGGATGTCGACCGTCACCGCGACCCACGGGCTGCGCGCCTCGGGGGTCAAGGCGAAGAAGGGCCGCTCGGTGGTCGACCAGGCCGCCGCGGTGGTGATCCTGCAGACCGCCCTTGAGTCCGAACGGGTGAGCGGGCGCCCGCCCGGTGAGAGCGTCGAGGCGGTCGGCTGACCGGTCTGATCTAACGTCCCGTTGAGGGGTCCGTGCGGACGCGTCCGCACGGACCCCTTTTCGTTCGCTTCCTTGTCTGTTTTGGATCGATTCATGTCGATCCGGATCGATCTGGGACCGCCGAAGGGGGCGCGAGCCATGACCGACCAGGACTTCCACCCGGGTCTCACGCCCGGGCATCTGGGCGCACCGGTGCCGGAACCGGAGGGCCGTCCGCCGGGTGCGCCCCGTCCGCGCTTCGATGCGCCCGATCCGCACCGACGGCGCAACGGGCTGGCCTGCGGGCTCACCGCGCTCGCGCTGATCGCGGTGTTCGGCGGGGTCGGGCTGACCGGGTACACCTGGATCCAGGCGCAGCGCAAACCCCCGGCCGCCGCCGACTTCGCCGGGCAGGGCACCGGCAGCGTGCAGGTCTCGGTGCCGGAGGGCGCCGGCCTCTCCCAGATCGCCTCCGCGCTGGTCCGCAACGGCGTGGTGGCCAGCTCGCTCGCCTTCACCCGGGCCGCGAAGGGCAGTGCGGCGGCGGCCGGGCGGATCCAGCCCGGGACGTACACGCTGAAGCAGCGGATGTCGGCCGCGGCGGCGCTGGCGGTCCTGATCGACCCGGCCAACGCCAACGGCCTGACCATCCCCGAGGGCTGGCGCGGCTACCAGATCTACGCGGCCATCGACAAGAAGCTGAACCTGCCCGCGGGCACCGCCCAGAAGACCGCCCAGGACCAGGGCGCCGAACTCGGCCTGCCGGACTTCGCCAACGGCAGCCCGGAGGGCTACCTGTTCCCGGCGACGTACAGCGTCACCGAGGGCACCACCGCCTTCGACCTGCTGAAGCAGATGGTGGACCGGGCCGGCCGGGAGTTCGGCCGGGACGACGCCACCGTGGTCGCGCAGAACCTCGGGCAGAGCGTGTACGGGCTGATCACCGTGGCCAGCATGGTCCAGGGCGAGGCAGACAACACCGAGGACATGGGCAAGGTGGCCCGGGTGATCTACAACCGGCTGGCCAAGGGCATGCCCCTGCAGCTGGACTCCACCATCAACTACGCGCTCGGCCGCTCGACCCTGAACACCTCGGTGACCGACACCAGGCTGGACTCCCCGTACAACACCTACCTGCACGCCGGGCTGCCGCCGAGCCCGATCTCCAACCCCGGGCGGCAGGCGATCATGGCCGCGCTGGACCCGACGCCGGGGGACTGGCTGTACTTCGTCACCGTGAAGCCGGGGGACACCCGCTTCACCGACAGCTTCGACGTCCAGCAACGCAACGTGGCGGAGTTCAACGCCAACCGGGCGGCGGCCAAGCCGAGCGGCCCGGCGTCGGGCGCGCCCTCCGACCCGGCGGCGACGGCCCCGGGGGCCCCGGGCGGGGCCGGTGCGCCTTCCGCTCCCGGTGCGGGGACGCCGTAACGGAGTTGTGTGCCGTCGGTGAGATCGCTCACTGACGGTGCGTCCGCCCGGCCGGGGGTAAGGCTGCGGTACGGTAACGTCTCCCTCCAGGCGCTGCGCTAGCACGCCGGTTCGAGAATCAGCCGGGACCGCGTCGTCCCGGACGGCCGGTTTGATCCTCCGGTCGTCACCGTCGGTTAAGGGGATCAATGACCGATCTGGGCGGGGGCTACAACCCCCAGGGCGAGCCGTGGCACCCCGGTGATCCCGGGTACGACGGCCGGCAGCCGGTCCCCGGCCAGCAGGACGGCCAGTGGCAGCAGCAGTACCCGCAGCAGGGCCAGCAGGTCCAGCAGCAGTACGGGGACGTGCAGCAGGGGTACGCGCAGCAGCAGATGGCGCCGCAGATGCAGCAGCAGATGATGGCGCAGCAGGGCTACCAGCAGCAGGCCCCCCAGCAGCAGATGCCGCAGCAGGGCTACCCGGGCGGTCAGCAGGGCTACCAGCAGCAGATGGCGCAGCAGCAGGCGCCGGTGCAGCAGCAGGGCTACCCCCAGCAGGGGTACGTGCCGCAGCAGCCGCAACCGCAGCAGCCGATGCAGCAGGGGTACGCGCAGCAGCAGCTGCCCCAGCAGCAGGCGCCGGTGCAGCAGCAGGGTTACCAGCAGCAGGCTCCGCAGCAGGTCCAGCCCCAGCAGGTCCAGGCACAGCAGCCCCTCCAGCAGCAGCCCCCGCAGCAGCCGGCCCCCGAGCAGCAGGCTCCGCAGCGGCAGGTGCCGAGACGCCGGGCCAAGCCGCAGCCGGCCCCGGAGCCGGTGCCGGCCTCCGGCCCCGGCCCCGGCCCGGACGGGATCGACTGGGAGGCCGAGGCCGCCGCGCTGGAGGCCGGCGCCGACCCGGTCGGCGCCGCGCGCGAGGGCGGGACGGACGAGTGGGACGGCCACGCGGACGGCGGCCGCCACGAGGACGACGGGTACCCCGACGAGCACGCCGAGGCCGGGGAGGCCGGCTTCCTCGGCGAGCAGGACGACTCCCGCGAGGCCCAGAAGAAGCGCAAGGAGAAGGGCAAGAAGTCGGGCCGCCGCAACGGCGGCGCCTGCCTGCTGGTCGCCGCGGTGCTGCTCGGCGCCGTCGGCGGGGCCGGCTGGTGGGGCTACGGCTTCTACCAGGACCACTTCGGCCCGGCGCCGGACTTCACCGGCGAGGGCACCGGCACCGTCCAGGTCGAGGTCAAGAAGGGCGCGGTCGGCGGGCAGATCGGCCTGGCGCTGAAGAACGCCGGCGTGGTCAAGAGCGTCGACGCGTTCAACACGGCCTGCAAGGCCGAGCCCAAGTGCGGCACCATCCAGTACGGCTTCTACGGGATGAAGAAGGAGATGCCGGCCGCGGCCGCGCTCAAGGAGCTGCTCGCCCAGGCGGGCGGCGCGGCGATCGTCGTACCGGAGGGCAAGAACTCCACCGAGATCTACACCCTCATCGACACCAAGCTGAAGCTGCCGCCGGGCACCACGGCGGGCGTCGCCAAGGCGCAGGTCAACGACCTCGGCCTGCCGCCGTACGCGAACGGCAACATCGAGGGCTTCCTCTGGCCGACCCGCTACAACATCGCCGAGGGCATGAAGCCCGAGGACCTGCTCAAGCAGATGGTGAAGAACGCCACCGAGAAGTACGCCGGCCTGGACGCCCAGGCGGCCTCGGTGGGGCTGAAGACCGGCTACGAGGTGCTCATCGAGGCGAGCATCCTCCAGCGCGAGGGCAACAACCCGGAAGACTTCGCCAAGATGGCCAAGACCATCCAGAACCGGCTGGCCGCCGGCGGCGAGATCAACCACCGGCTCGGCATGGACACCACGCTCCAGTACTCGCTGGGCCGCAAGGACCTCGACAAGAAGGACATGGACGACGCGAACAACAAGTACAACACCTACGTGAACCAGGGCCTGCCGCCCGGTCCGATCTCCAACCCCGGCGACGAGGCGCTCAACGCGACGCTGCACCCGGCGGACGGAAAGTGGCTGTACTTCATCGCGATGTCCCCGACCCAGACCCGGTTCGCCGAGACGAGCAAGGAGCACTACGCCAACGTCAAGGAGTACTGCCAGTCGGCCGGGCAGGGCTTCGACGAGGCGCGCGGCCACTGCACCACCAAGAAGTAGCCGCACCACCAGGAAGTGGCCGCGGCACCAGGAAGCAGCCGCGGCCGGACGACAGTTCGCCAGTTCGCGGAGAGAAGCGTTGACCAGCAAGCACCGGGCGGCCGTTCTCGGCTCGCCGATCGCCCACTCGCTCTCGCCGGACCTGCACCGGGCCGCCTTCGCGGCGCTCGGGCTGGACGGCTGGCGCTACGACGGCTTCGAGGTCGACGAGGCCGGGCTGCCCGGGTTCGTCGCCGCGCTGGACGAGGCCGAGTGGGCCGGGCTGTCGCTCACCATGCCGCTGAAGCGGGCGGTCATCCCGCTGCTCGACGAGGTCAGCGCGACGGCCCGCTCGGTGGACGCGGTGAACACCGTGGTGTTCACCGCCGACGGCCGGCGCACCGGGGACAACACCGACGTCCCCGGGCTGGTCAACGCGCTGCGCGAGCGCGGGATCACCGAGGTGCCCGAGGCGGCCGTCCTGGGCGCCGGGGCCACCGCCTCCTCGGCACTGGCCGCGCTCGCCCAGATCTGCACCGGCGAGGTGACGGTCTACGTGCGCAGCGCCGAGCGGGCCCGGGAGATGGCCGAGCTGGGCGAGCGGCTGGGCGTGGCCGTCCGCACCGCCGACTGGGAGCTCGGGGCGCAGGCGCTGGCCCGGCCGCTGACGATCTCCACCACGCCGGTCGGCGCGACCGACGTCTTCGCCGAGGCGCTGCCCGCCGAGCCGGGCGCGCTGTTCGACGTGCTGTACCACCCGTGGCCGACGGCGCTGGCCGCCGCCTGCGCCGGGCGCGGGGCGACCGTCCTGGGCGGGCTGGACCTGCTGGTGCACCAGGCGGTGCTGCAGAACGAGGCCTTCACCGGGCGGACGCCCGGGCCGCTGGCGGCGATGCGCGAGGCGGGGGAGAAGGCGCTCGCCGGGCACTGAGCCCGGCCCCGGCGGACTCGGGCGGGCCCGGTCCCACGGCCGGGTGCCCGCCCGCCGTCCGGTTTCCCGGGCGGTTCCCGGCCGGATCGTGGCCGGTTGCTGTCCGTCACGCGGACTGTGCCCCCGGGTGCCGCTGGGGCATGAAAGGATTCAGGTACAAAAGGCACGCCCGGGGCGGGCCCCGGCGGTGCCGTGGTCCGGTCCGCTGATGAAGGAGCTCCGTTGGGTACGTTGCGCTGGCTGACGGCGGGGGAGTCGCACGGCCCCGCACTCGTCGCGACGCTGGAAGGCCTGCCCGCCGGTGTACCGGTCACCACCGACGTGGTGGCCGACGCGCTGGCGCGCCGCCGGCTCGGTTACGGCCGCGGGGCGCGGATGAAGTTCGAGCAGGACGAGGTGACCTTCCTCGGCGGCGTCCGGCACGGTCTGACCATGGGCAGCCCGGTCGCGATCATGGTCGGCAACACCGAGTGGCCGAAGTGGGAGCAGGTCATGTCGGCCGACCCGGTCGACCCCGAGGTCCTGGCGGGCCTGGCCCGCAACGAGGCGCTCACCCGCCCCCGGCCCGGCCACGCCGACCTGGCCGGCATGCAGAAGTACTCGATCGACGAGGCCCGGCCGATCCTGGAGCGCGCCAGCGCCCGCGAGACGGCCGCCCGGGTCGCGCTGGGCGCCGTCGCCCGCGCCTACCTCCGCGAGGTGGCCGGGATCGAGATCGTCAGCCACGTGGTCGAGCTGGCCGCCGCCAAGGCGCCGGCCGGCGTGGTGCCGCTGCCCTCGGACGAGGCCAAGCTGGACGCCGACCCGGTGCGCTGCCTGGACGCCGACGCCTCGAAGGCGATGGTCGCCGAGATCGACCAGGCCCACAAGGACGGCGACACCCTCGGCGGCGTGGTCGAGGTGCTGGCGTACGGCGTGCCGGTGGGCCTCGGCTCGCACGTGCACTGGGACCGCCGGCTGGACGCGCGGCTGGCCGCCGCGCTGATGGGCATCCAGGCGATCAAGGGCGTCGAGGTCGGCGACGGCTTCGACCTGGCCCGGGTGCCGGGCTCCCAGGCCCACGACGAGATCGTCCCGACCGCCGAGGGCGTCAAGCGCACCTCCGGCCGCTCCGGCGGCACCGAGGGCGGCCTGTCCACCGGCGAGCTGCTGCGGGTGCGCGCCGCGATGAAGCCGATCGCCACCGTGCCGCGGGCGCTCCAGACCCTGGACGTGCGCACCGGCGAGCCGGCCAAGGCGCACCACCAGCGCTCGGACGTCTGCGCGGTCCCGGCCGCGGGCATCGTCGCCGAGGCGATGGTCGCGCTGGTGCTGGCGGACGCGGTGAACGAGAAGTTCGGCGGCGACAACGTCTCCGAGACCCGCCGCAACGTGCAGGGCTACCTCGACAACCTGATCATCCGATGACGAACCCCGTTGTCGTGCTGGTCGGCCCGCCCGGCAGTGGCAAGTCCACCGTCGGGCGGATGCTGGCCGAGCGCCTGGGCGTCGGCTTCCGGGACACCGACGCCGACGTCGAGGCGACGGCCGGCAAGCCCATCCCGGAGATCTTCATCGACGAGGGCGAGCCGCACTTCCGCGCGCTGGAGGCGGCCGCCGTGCGCGCGGCCGCCGAGGGGCACGACGGGGTCCTGGCGCTCGGCGGCGGCGCGGTGATGGCCGAGGCCACCCGCGCGCTGCTGCACGAGCTGCCGGTGGTCTTCCTGGAGGTCCCGCTCGCCGACGCGGTCAAGCGGGTCGGCCTGGACGCCCCGCGCCCGCTGCTGGCCGTCAACCCGCGGGCCCGCTGGCGCGAGCTGATGGAGGCCCGCCGCCCCCTCTACCTGGAGGTGGCCACCGCCGTGGTCGACACCGCCGGGCGCACCCCGGAACAGGTCGCGGACGCCGTACTGGAAGCACTGGAGCTGAAGACCCCCCATGACTGACACCACCGTCAGGATCCACGTCGGCGGCAGCGCCGGCCACGACCCGTACGACGTGCTGATCGGGCACCAGCTGCTCGGTGAGCTGTCTCCGCTGATCGGGACCCGCGCCAAGCGGGTGGCGCTCATCCACCCGGAGGCGCTCGCCGCCACCGCCGACGCGATCCGCGAGGACCTGCTCGGCGAGGGCTACGAGGCCATCGTGCTCCAGGTGCCCAACGCCGAGGACGCCAAGAGCGTCGAGGTCGCCGCGTACTGCTGGTCGGTGCTCGGGCAGACCGGCTTCACCCGCAGCGACGTCATCGTCGGCCTCGGCGGCGGTGCCACCACCGACCTGGCCGGCTTCGTCGCCGCGACCTGGCTGCGCGGGGTGCGCTGGATCTCCATGCCCACCACGCTGCTCGGCATGGTCGACGCGGCCGTCGGCGGCAAGACCGGCATCAACATCGCCGAGGGCAAGAACATGGTCGGCGCCTTCCACCCGCCGGTGGGCGTGCTGGCCGACCTCGACACCCTGGAGACGGTGCCCAAGCACGACTACGTCTCCGGCCTCGCCGAGGTCATCAAGTGCGGCTTCATCGCCGACCCGGCCATCCTCGACCTGATCGAGGCCGACCCCGAGGGCGCCAAGACCCCGTCCGGCCCGCACACCGTCGAGCTGATCCGCCGCGCCATCCAGGTCAAGGCCGACGTGGTCTCCGGGGACCTCAAGGAGTCCGGCCGCCGCGAGATCCTCAACTACGGCCACACCCTCGGCCACGCCATCGAGCGCAACGAGCGGTACAAGTGGCGGCACGGCGCCGCGATCTCCATCGGCATGGTCTTCGCCGCCGAACTCGGCCGCCTGGCCGGGCGGTTGGACGACGAGACGGCCGACCGGCACCGCACCGTGCTGGCCTCGGTCGGCCTGCCGCTGAGCTACCGGGCGGACGCCTGGCCGAAGCTGCTGGACGCGATGAAGATCGACAAGAAGTCGCGCGGCGACCTGATCCGCTTCATCGTGCTGGACGGCCTCGGCAAGACCTCCGTACTGGAGGGCCCCGACCCGTCGCTGCTGGTCGCCGCGTACGCGGAGGTCTCGGCGTGACCAGGGTGATGGTGCTCAACGGCCCCAACCTGGGCCGGCTGGGCAGCCGCGAGCCGGACGTCTACGGCGCCACCTCGTACGCCGGGCTGGTCGAGCGCTGCACCGCGCTGGGCAAGGAGTTCGGCTTCGAGGTCGAGGTGCACGAGACCAACTCCGAGCAGCAGATGGTGGAGTGGCTGCACGAGGCGGCCGACGGGCAGGTGCCGGTGGTGATCAACCCCGGTGCGTTCACCCACTACTCGTACGCGATGCGGGACGCCGCGGCCCAGCGCACCGCGCCGCTGATCGAGGTGCACATCTCCAACCCGTACGCCCGGGAGACCTTCCGGCACACCTCGGTGATCGCCGCGGTGGCCTCCGGCACCATCGCCGGTTTCGGGCTCGGCTCCTACGAGCTGGCGCTGCGCGCGCTGGCCGAGCGGCTCACCACCCGCTGAGGGTACGGGCGGTGGCCCGGCGGCGGACTGTGCCCGCTGCCGGGCCGCCGTGTAGTGTCCCCGCTGAGAAGTGTCGGGAGGTGCCGTGACGCAGTACACCGGAGGCGGGCAGGTCCCGCCGCGTCCCGTCGCCCCGCCGGTGCCGCCGGGGGGCGGAACGCGGGGGACGTCGTCGGGGGCGCAGCCGCTCTCCCCGCAGCCTCCGCCGTCCCCGCCGCCGGGCCGGCCGGCGCCGGCGGCGCCCGTCACTCCCGGGCCGACCGGCCCCGGGCCCGCCGCCCACCCCGTTCCCGCCCACCCGGCCCCGGCCCCCGCGGCCGTACCCGTGCCGAGCGCGCCGCCCGTACCCGCCGGGGGCACCGGGCACTTCCTGCTGCCGTCCGGCGCACCCGTCCAACTGCCCGCCCACCCGCCGCGGCAGCACGCGGCCACCGGGCCGATAGCCGTCCTGCTGATCGGACCGGCCGGGGCCGGCAAGACCACCGTCGCCCGCCACTGGGCCGAGCGGCGGCCCACCCCGACCGCGCACATCAGCCTGGACGACGTCCGCGAGTGGGTGCAGGCGGGCTTCGCCAACCCGCAGTCCGGCTGGAACAACGCCTCCGAGGCGCAGTACCGGCTGGCCCGCCGCACCTGCGGCTTCGCCTGCCGCAACTACCTGGCCAACGGCATCTCCTGCATCATCGACGACGCCGTCTTCCCGGACCGCCCGGCGATCGGCCTCGGCGGCTGGAAGCGGCACATCGGCCCCGGCATGATCCCGGTCGTGCTGCTGCCCAGCCTGGACTCGGTGCTGCACCGCAACGCCCGGCGCAGCGGCAACCGCCGGCTCGGGGACGAGGAGGTGGCCCGCATCCACGGGCGGATGGCCGGCTGGTACAACTCCGGGCTGCCGATCATCGACAACTCCGCCCTGGACGTCGCCGGGACGGCCGCCGAGCTGGACCGCGTCATCCTGGCCCGGCTGATGGGCGTCCCGGTCCGCTGACCCGCCGCGGCACGGGGCTGTCGGTGCCGGCTGCGATGATGGACGGGTCCAGTCGCCGAGCCCGGAGGAGCCGACGCCCGTGCCCGAAGGCCACATCATCCACCGCCTCGCCACCGAGAACCGCGAGGCCTTCGGCGGCCGCCCGGTGCGGGTCTCCAGCCCGCAGGGCCGGTTCGCCGACGAGGCCAAGGTGATCGACGGGCAGCTGCTCACCGGTGCGGAGGCCACCGGCAAGCACCTCTTCCTCGGCTTCGAGGAGGGCGCCTGGGTGCACGTCCACCTCGGCCTCTACGGCGGCTTCACCTTCGGCACCGGCCCGGCGCCCGCGCCGGTCGGGCTGGTCCGGCTGCGGCTGGAGAACGAGGACGGCTACGCCGACCTGCGCGGGCCCAACACCTGCGCGCTCGTCACGGACGACCAGAAGGCCGCCGTCGCCGCCCGGCTCGGCCCCGACCCGCTGCGCGCCGACGCCGACCCGGAGGCCGCCTGGCGCCGGATATCGGGCAGTCGGACGACCGTCGCGGCGCTGCTGATGGACCAGAAGGTGCTGGCCGGGGTGGGCAACGTCTACCGGGCCGAGGTGCTGTTCCGCCACGGCATCGACCCGCACCGGGCCGGGCGCGACCTCACCCGCCGGGAGTGGGACGCGATCTGGGCCGACCTGGTCGCCCTGATGCGCGAGGGCGTCACCGCGGGCCGGATCGACACCGTCCGCCCCGAGCACACCCCCGAGGCGATGGGCCGCCCGCCCCGGGTGGACGACCACGGCGGCGAGGTGTACGTCTACCGGCGGGCCGCCATGCCCTGCCTGGTCTGCGGCACCGACGTGCGGACGGAGGAGCACGCCGCCCGCAACCTCTTCTGGTGCCCCGCCTGCCAGGCGGCGTGACCGGCCCCGGCCGGGACGCGCAACGCCCCCGTGTCGTGGAGAGCCCTTCTGACCTGCGACGATGGACAGGTGCCCGCCGAGCGGCGGGCACCTGTCCGCACGGCCACGTGTGAACGTGGAAGGGAAGGAAGTCCCATGATCTTCATTACGGTCAAGTTCGCGGTCCGCCCCGAGCGCGCCGACGAGTGGCTCGACCTGGTCGACGGTTTCACCCAGGCCACCCGCAGCGAGCCCGGCAACCTCTTCTTCGAGTGGTCCCGCAGCGTCGACAACGCCAACGAGTTCGTCCTGGTCGAGGCGTTCCGCGACGGCGACGCCGGCAAGGAGCACGTGGAGTCCGCGCACTTCACCAAGGCCATGGACGAGATGTCGTACGCCGTGGCCGCCAAGCCGCAGATCGTCTCGATCGAGATCCCCGGCATGGACGGCTGGGGCGAGATGGGCGAGATCACCCCCCGGTGACACCCGAGCGCCCCTCCGGCCGGGTGCCCAGCCCGTAGGCTGGGGCCCGGGCGGCCGGAGGGAGCAGGCGGATGGAGCGGCACGAGGTGGCCAACACCGTGTCAGGCGCCACGGTGGGCGGCCATGTGGTGCAGGCCGGGAGCATCGGGTCGGTGCACCTCCACCAGCCGCCGACGGTGCCGACGCCCCGTCAGGTACGCGCGCCGCACGGCCCGTTCGTCAACCGTGAACCGGAGTTCGCCGCACTGGCCGGCGCGCTGGACCGGGTCGAGGAGGGCGGACTCGGGGTCGTGGTGTTCACCGGCCTCGGCGGGGTCGGGAAGACCGAGCTGATCGCCAAGTTCACCGAGCGCCACCGGGAGCGCTTCCCCGGCGGGGACCTCTACGCCGACCTGAAGGCCTACCGGCACCAGGGCGGGGTGGACCTCCCTGGGCTGCTGGCCGGCTTCCTGCGCGCCCTGGGCGCCGAGCCCCCGGCCGTGGAGGCCGAGCGGTTCACGGCCTTCCGCACCGCCACCGCCGGGCGCCGGTGCCTGTTCTTCCTGGACAACGTCGAGCACGCCGCGGAGGTCCGGGCGCTGCTCCCCGCCTGCGGGCTGGTGGTGGTCGCGAGCCGGCGGCGGCTGCCCGCGCTGCGGATGGACGGCGCCGAGGTGCGCCGACTCGGGCCGCTGAGCGCGGCGGCGGGCGCCGAACTGGTACGGGGCTGGGTGGGCTCCGGGCGGGGAACCGACGGGGAACTGGCCGAACTGGTCGAGCTGTGCGGCGGGTTGCCGCTCGCGCTGAACGCGGTCGGGAGCCAGCTGCTGGACCGGGACAGCCTGCCGGTCGGCCGGGTGGTGGCCGAACTGCACGACCGGGAGGGCAGGTTGGCGATGCTGGAGGACGAGGAGAGCGATCTCGGCGCGACGTACGACCTGGTCCACGAGCGGCTGTCGGCGCCGGGCCGGGCGCTCTACCAGCTGATCGGCGTGCACCCCGGCCCCTTCGTGTCCGCCGAACTGGCGCGGGCGGTCGGCGTCGAGCGCGCCGAGCAGGCGGTCAGGGAGCTGCGTGGCGTCCACGTGCTCGACGAGGTGGTGGACGACGACGGCGAGGACCGATTCCGGGCCCACGACGTGGTGCGGTTGCACGCCTACGGCCGGACGCGGGAGCTGCCCGACCGCGCCGGGCTCCTCGCCGGCGTCGTGGCGTACTTCCGGGGCCGTGCCTCGCTCGCCGACCGGACGATGGGCAGGGACCGGCTCCGGCTGCAGGACCCGAGCGGCGACGACCTGCCCGGCTTCGCCTCCGACGCCGCGGCCCTGGAGTGGCTGTACGCCGAACGCGCCGACTTCCGCGCGGTGGTGGAGGAGGCGGCCGCGCAGGGGTGGCACGGCGAGGTGTGGCGGCTCTGCGAGTCGCTCTGGCCGCTGTACCACGGCCGCAAGCTCTACGACGACTGGATCGCCACCCACCGGCTCGGCATCGAGTCGGCCCAGTGGGACAACCAGCCGGCCGCCGTGGTCAAGATGCGCAACCAGCTCGCCCGCGCCCACCAGGAGCGCAAGGAGTACCGGCTCGCCGCCGAGCAGTTGGCGCTCGCCACGGAGCTGGTCCCGCTGCTGACGAACCGCCGGGTGGTCGGGGTGCTCTACGAGACCGACGGCCTGCTCTGCCTGGCCGACGGCCGCCCGGGCGACGCGGTGGAGCGCTTCATCCTGGCCCTGGCGGAGAACCGGGGCGACGACCACGGCGAGATCGTCCAGAGCTACAACCTGGCGCAGGCGCTGATCGCCGACGGCCGTCCGGAGGAGGCGCTGACCCTGCTGGCCGAGGCCACCGCCCGGGCCGGGCGGACGCGGGACAACGACATGCTGATGAAGCTGCCGCTGGTCCGGGCCCGGGCCCACCGGGCGCTCGGGCAGCTGGACCTCGCCGTCGTCCACGCGGACGACTGCGCCCGGCAGGCCAAGGAGCGGAACCAGTACGCGAAGGAGGCGCAGGCCCACACCCTGCTCGTCACCCTCGCCGAGGAGCTGGACGACGCGGAGCTGGCGGAGCGCAGCCGCGAGCGGCTGCGGCAGCTGGCGGGCTGAGGGGCGGTCCGGGCCGAGGGGCGGTCCGTAGCGGGCGGGCGGGGTCAGGGCCCGGTACGGAAGGACACCCGGGTGCGGTCCCCGCCGGTGCGGACGGTGAGTCCGTGCTCCGGGAGGCCGGCCGGGTCGCCGCCGTCGGCGAGCCAGCAGGCCACGGCGGAGCCGAGCAGCAGCGGGTCGACGGCGGGGTCGGGGCGGCCCCAGTCCGGTTCGGCGCGGGCCTCCAGCAGTCGGCCGCCGTGCAGCCGGAGCAGGTGGCGGGCCGGGCCGAGGGCGGCCACCGCGACGGCGAGGCCGGGCAGTTCGGCGGCGGTGTCGGCGAGCCAGCGGGTGGCGGGGCGTTCGGCGTGCGCCTCGGTGCGGGCGATCACCTCGGCCGTGTAGCGCAGGGCGTCGCCCGGGTGCTCGTCGGTGAGGGCGTGGAAGCCGCGCGGGGTGTGGTCGTCCGGGTGGAAGGGGTAGCGCCGCAGGCTCACCTCGGTCCCCTCGGTGCTGCCCTCGACGTCGTACGCGGTGGGCCACTCGGCGGCCCCGGGGCAGGGGACGGGCCTGGGGTAGGGCGGCAGGGCCGGTTCGTCCCCGGGCTCGTCCAGGCCGTCCAGGAAGGAGTAGAGCAGCGGGCGCAGCAGCCGGGCGGATTCGCCGCGGTGGGCGAGTGAGCGGTCGGTGATCTCGCGCAGGCCGGCCGGGGCCTCGGCGAGGGCCCGTTCGAGCTGGGCGGCGAGGTCCCCGTCCGGGTCGAGGACGGGGGCGGCCTGGCCGAAGGCGTAGCTGGGGGAGCGCGGGTCGAGTTCGGCGGCGCCGGTGGCGACGAGCATGGTGCGGTGTTCCAGGGCGGCGCCGTAGACGGTGACCGAGCCGTGGTCGCCGATCACGCAGTCGGCGGCGACGAGCGCGGCCTGCCAGCCCTGGTGGGGCGGGATCAGGCGCAGGCCCATCCGGCGGGCGTCGTCGAGCAGCGCCCCGGGGGCGTGGCGGCTCCACACGTTGGGGTGCAGCACGACGGCCACCGTGTACTCGTCGGCGGGCAGTTGGCGGACGAGCCGCCGGGGCAGGTCGGGGTGGCGGCCGAATAACGAGTGCTCGCTCCAGGTGGAGCTGACGACGACGAGCCGTCGGCCGCCGACGGCGCCGAGCGCGGCGCGGTAGCCGTCCCGGGAGCGCCGGCTGGCGAGCATCCGGTCGAAGCACGGGTCGCCGACCACCCGGGCGACGTCCAGGGCCTCGGGGCAGGAGGTCCGCAGCCGGTCCAGCTGTTCGGGGTGGGAGAGCCCGAGGACGTCCACGAACACCCGCCCGCGGTGGGTGAGTTCGTTGCGGGACAGGCCGGCGGCGCTGACCGTGTCGCCGGTGGACTCGGTGACCAGGCGGTTGTAGCCGGCGCCGTGCGGCAGGACGACGAGGCGGGCGTCCAGGCGGTGCATGGAGGAGTGGACGGCGCAGGCGACGGCCAGGTCGAAGCGGTGGCGGACGGCGTCGTCCCAGTCCAGCACGGTGAAGCCGGACAGGCCGTGCAGGTACTCGTCCAGGGCGCGGTCGGCGAAGACGGAACCGGGGTTGACGGTGAAGTACCACTCGATGCCGTGCGGGCTCAGCAGGGAGAGGACGTCCAGCACCCGGGTGGCCGAGGTGAGGGTGCGGGCGACCGCCAGCACGCGGGCCTTGACCGGGTCGGTGTTCCAGCGGTCGGCGGGCCAGGCATGGGGGTGGGACGGCACATCATGATCGTACTGGCCGGGGCCGTTCACGGCGCGCCTTCCCGAGCGGGAGTCAGCGGCCCGGGCGGGAGTCGGCGGACCGAGCGGGAGTCGGCAGGTCGGGCAGGCGTCGGCGGGAGGGGTCAGCCCACTGCCGCGCTGGGCTCGTGGTGCTCGGCGGCGGCGCACTCGTCGAGGAGGGGGCGCATGGCCTCGTCCACGAGCCGGTAGCGCACCACTCGTCCGTCCCGGTCGCCGGTGACCACGCCGGCCGTGCGGAGCAGCCGCAGGGCCTGGGAGACGGCGGGGTCGCGCATGCCGGTGGCCACCGCGAGGTCGCTGACGGCGAGCGGGCCGGCCCGGTGGAGGGCGAGCAGCAGGGCGAGCCGTCCGGGGTCGGCGAGCAGGGAGAACCGCTCGGCCCAGGACCGGACGTGCGCGGGGTCGCCGATCGCGGCGATGGCCTCGCAGACCCGGTGCCCGTCGATGGTGCGGTGGCCCGCGCGGTCGGCCGGTACGAGATGCATGCGGACATTCTTGCAGGCGGTCGCCTGTGATCCTGGACACCTGCGCAGGTGCGCAGCCTTGCACGGGTCGGGGCGCGGCCCCTACGGTGTTCCCCGCCGTGGTGCTCGGGAAGACCGGTGACGGACCCTCAGGGGTCCCAGCCCGGAGCGGCCCTCGCCACTGTGATCGGGTCGTTCCTCCGCCCGCGGAGGAACGTCGTCCGTGCCCACGGAGCCACTGGGTGCCTCGCGCACCTGGGAAGGCGGGCACGGGTATCCCGTCAGCCAGGAGACCGGCCACGGCATCTCACGAGGTTTTCCACGAGGTGCTGGAGCGTGATCCGCAGATGACCCTGCCCGAAACCGTTGCCGCCGGCGCGAAGCCGGCCCCTTCCGTGCTGCCCAGCTTCAGATGGCGGCGCGAGGACACCGTCCGTACGGCCGGGCTGATGGCGGTGATCGTGGCCATGCACGTGGTGGCCTTCGGCACGCTGATCTTCCTGGTCGCGCCCGAGCGGTACGCGGTCGGTACCCAGGTCTTCGGGGTGGGCCTCGGCATCACCGCGTACACCCTCGGCATGCGGCACGCCTTCGACGCCGACCACATCGCGGTGATCGACAACACCACCCGCAAGCTGATGGCGGACGGCAAGCGGCCGGTCTCGGTGGGCTTCTGGTTCGCCCTCGGGCACTCCTCGATGGTGGTGCTGATGGCCGCCCTGGTGGCGGGCGGCGCGCAGCTGGCGAACACGCTGATGGACGACGAGTCGGCCACCCACAAGTGGCTGGGCGTGATCGGGACGACCACCTCCGGCGTGTTCCTCTACCTGATCGGCGCGCTCAACCTGGCGGCGCTGCTCGGCATCCTCAGGGTGTTCCGCTCGATGCGGGCCGGGAAGTTCGACGAGAAGGAGCTGGAGGCGCACCTCGACTCGCGCGGCTTCATGGCCCGGGTGCTGAACCGGGCGACCCGTTCGATCACCCGGCCGGGGCAGATGTTCCCGGTGGGCATGGTGCTGGGCCTGGGCTTCGACACCGCGACCGAGGTCACCCTGATGGTGATGGCCGGCTCGGGCGCGGCCTCCGGGCTGCCCTGGTACGCGATCGTCTGCCTGCCGCTGCTGTTCGCGGCGGGGATGAGCCTGTTCGACACCCTGGACGGGACGTTCATGAACTTCGCGTACCAGTGGGCCTTCGCCAACCCGGTCCGGAAGGTGTACTACAACCTGACCATCACGGGTCTGTCGATCGCGGTGGCCTTCATCATCGGCACCATCGAGCTGGTCGGGGTGCTGCACGAGAAGCTCGACCTGACCGACCCGGTCACCGGGTTCGTCGCGGACATCTCGCTGGACAACGTGGGCTACGCCATCGCCGGGCTGTTCGTGGTGGTCTGGGCGATCGCGATCGGGTACTGGAAGCTCGCCCGGGTCGAGCAGCGCTGGACGCCCGAGGGCTCCTGAGCCGAGCGGCCCGGCCGCGAACGGCGCCTCCCCGAGTCCGGGGGGGCGCCCGTCGCGCGTCCGGGGGGAGCGCTCCGCGCCGGAGTGGACGGGTGGGCCCCCGGCCGGGGGGGACGTGCGCAGGG
>NZ_JBHJSJ010000048.1:0-68958 GCF_042268845.1 Kitasatospora sp. NPDC056273
GTCACGACGCATGGCCCCCTCCGGAGCTCCGGAGGGGCCCTTCCGTCGTCAGGACCGGCCCGCGCGGCGACCGCCGTACGCGGGAACGCCGAAGACCGGCCCGGCGCCCAGGGCGCCCGGACCGGTCCGGCGGGACTGCTTGTTACGAGCGGCGGGAGGCCTGCGACGGCCCGGTGCCCGGCTCGGTGTCGCCGTCGTCGTCGAGGTCGGCGTAGCGGGCGGCGTACTCCGCGTACGGGTCGTCGTCCTCCTCCTCCTCGATCGGCTCCGGCTCGATCGAAGCGGTGGACGGCGATACGCCCAGCTCGTTGGACAGACGGTTAGCGTCGAACCCGCCGCTGTTGTACTTCAGCTCGCGGGCGACCTTCGTCTGCTTGGCCTTGGCCCGGCCGCGCCCCATGGGTCGACCCCCTCAACGATGGGGCTCACGGCCCCGAGTCTGACACGTGTTCATGATCAGGACCGGCCTGCCCGAATGGGAGGACCGTCCCTTGGAGCATTAACGGTACCTGTTTCCGCCGCTGGACGGTACGTCGTCAGTGTGACGTGGCGCGCACCGACCGCACCCGCGACCAGGTCTTCCCAGGTCAAGGGAGGTTTTGCGGCGTTTTGCGCGCTGTCCAGAGGTGTCTTGGGTCCGTCGTTCCAGGACTGATTATCCCCCCTAGGGGGGCTTCGGATCACCCGTTCGGCCGGAGAAGTGAGAATCCGGTTCCACATCGTGATGCGCGGGGGGCCACTGGGACGGCCCCCCGCGCGCCACGGGGTCGGCTGGTGACCCGTCAGCCGCGGCGGGCGCCGGGCAGCAGCACCGTGCGCAGGGCGCTGATCTCGCGCATCCGCTTCTCGGCCAGGCGGTCGGCCGCGACCGCCGGCGGGACGCCGTCGGCCGTCGCCCGGGTGAAGATCTCCAGGGTGGTGTCGAAGATCTTCGTGGCCTTGTTCTTGGCCCGCTCGAAGTTGAAGCCGTCGATCTCGTCGGCGACCTGGATGACGCCGCCGGAGTTCACCAGGTAGTCCGGGGCGTAGAGGATGCCGCGGTCGGCGAGGTCCTTCTCGACGCCCGGGTGGGACAGCTGGTTGTTGGCAGCGCCGCAGACGATCGAGGTGCCGAAGCCGCCCAGCGCCGCGACGACGTCGTCGGTCAGCGCGCCGCCGAGGGCGCAGGGGGCGTAGACGTCCAGCTTCGCCTGGAGCAGGGCGGCGGTGTCGGCGACCACCTCGACCTCGGGGTGGGCCGCGCGCACGCGGTTGACGGCGGCCTCGAAGGGGTCGGTGACGACGACCGTGGCGCCGTCCGCGACGAGGTGGCCGACCAGGTAGTGGCCGACCTTGCCGACGCCCGCGACGCCGACCCGCTTGCCGCGCAGGGTCGGCTGGCCCCAGCGGGCCTGGGCGGTGGCGCGCATGCCCTGGAAGACGCCGAAGGCGGTCAGGATGGACGAGTCGCCGGCGCCGCCGTGCTCGGGCGAGCGGCCGGTCACGAACTCGGTCTCGCGGGCGATGACGTCCATGTCCTGGACGTAGGTGCCCACGTCGCAGGCGGTGATGTAGCGGCCGCGCAGGGACTCGACGAAGCGGCCGTAGGCCCGGAGCATCGCCTCGTTCTTGTCCTTGTTCGGGTCGCCGATGATGACGGCCTTGCCGCCGCCGAGGTCCAGCCCGGCCAGCGCGTTCTTGTAGGACATCCCGCGGGACAGGTTCAGCGCGTCCTCCAGCGCCGCCTCCTCGGAGGCGTACGGGAAGAAGCGGGTGCCGCCGAGGGCCGGGCCCAGGGCGGTCGAGTGGATGGCGATGATCGCCTTCAGACCCGAGCTGCGGTCGTGGCAGAGGACGACCTGCTCGTGACCGTCGCCGGGGGCGCCGTCCTGCTCGGTACGGAAGATCCTGCTGAGCACGCCGGGTGCGGGGTGCGTGGCGGGGGTCTGTACGTCGGTCACTGTGGTGACTCCAGTATTGAAGGCCCGCTGCTGTGGTGCGGGCGCCTAGGGCGAAGCGTAGTCGGGGGCGCGCCGCCGGTCCGGCGTCTTGCCCGAGCCGGGGCCGGACGTCCGAGGGGTGAGACGGACGGCGGTGCGGAGTGCGGGCGCGAACGGTTCGGGGGCGCGCCCTCCCGGGGCCGCGCGGCGCGTGCGACCATGCAGGACGTGACCGTCGTACGTACCTCCGTACAGCCGCCCTACGCGGCCCACCTGCGGGTCTACGAGCCGCTGGCCGCCTACCCGGAGCCCGACCGGGCCCGCTGGCAGGCCTGGGCGGCGGAGCACGGGCCGGATGCCGCGGAGCCGGCCCAGCCGGTGGCGGCGGCGGTGCTGGAGGAGCAGCGGGAGGCGCTCGCCGGGCTGGCCGCCCGCACGCCCCGGGCACTGCCCGAGCGGGAGAGCGGGCGGGCGTACCTGCGGCTGGTGGACGGCGTCCTGTACGTCTGCCCGTGGGCGACCAGGCTGCGCAGCTGGCAGGCGCTGGAGGAGCTGCGGGCCGGGGCGCCGGTGGCGCTGCTGGACACCGCGCTGCCGCCGGTGGCCCGGGCGGCCGCCGAGGCGGACCGGGAGCGCTGGCGGGCCGAGCACCCGGACGCCCGGCCGTGGATCCTGACCAGCCGGTGGGAGGTGCCGGTGCACTGGTTCCTGCCGTTCGGGGACGAGGACCG
Organism: Kitasatospora sp. NPDC056273; assembly: GCF_042268845.1. Taxonomy (NCBI): domain Bacteria; kingdom Bacillati; phylum Actinomycetota; class Actinomycetes; order Kitasatosporales; family Streptomycetaceae; genus Kitasatospora; species Kitasatospora sp. NPDC056273. The sequence continues at coordinate 2,651 of NZ_JBHJSJ010000048.1, forward strand.
CTGCTTCGTGCCGGGCGGGGAGGGGCCGGGCGGGGAGGGGTCGGTGGACGGCCCGGGCGGGGGAGCGGAGCGGGGCGGCCGGCCGGCGGCGCTGTTCTACCTGGTGCCGATGGCGCAGGCGCGCCGACGGGTGGCGCGGGCCTTCCGGGCGCTGCGCGAGGCGGCGCCGGACGGGGACCTGGTGCGGGGCGCGGAGCGGGTCGGGCGCTGGCTGGAGGAGTTCCACCCGCGCTCGCTGGTGGAGCTGGACTACGGGGGCCTGGTGCATCTGCTGGGCCCGGAGCGGCTCTTGGCGGACCGTTCGGCGGGGGAGCTGGAGGAGGGGCTGCGGGCGCTGCGGGCCGGGGACACCGCGGAGGCGCTGCGGGTCCACGGGGAGCTGACGGTGCGGTGGCGCCGGGTGCTGGCGCTGCGGCACGCGAACTGACGTCCGACCGCGCGTGTATGACTGTAAGAGTCCTAAGGGCTGCACATCGGATGACCAAGGTCCCGGTTCGGGTCAATAGCTGCCGAACGTGACACTACTCACCGTTGACGCGAACTTACCCCTATGTGCAAAAATGGGACAACCAGCCCAACTTCACGTGAGCGTGCCCACTTTTGGGTGGTTCTGGAGTCGATGCGTGCTTTGCGGGGAAACGGAGGGTCTGGTCCCCTCGTAACCGGATGTCATCACTATGTGACTGTCCGCTATGGGGTGGTCCATCGCCATCCGTCGGCCTTGAACCCGTGAGGGGTCAATTTTGGCGGTTTGGTCGATAGGGCTGGACGGATGGTGTAGTTGTAGACACCAGGACAAGCCGTTCGTCCTATAACCGACTCGGCCCGTCTATGCCATTTCGGGCATCGCGGGCCAAGGTGCAGAATTTGAAGGATAGAACCGCCCTGGTTCGGTTCTCCCGAGGAGGCCGCTCATGACCGCTCGTACCCCTGATGCTGAGCCGCTGCTGACGCCGGCAGAGGTTGCCACCATGTTCCGCGTGGACCCGAAGACGGTCACCCGCTGGGCCAAGGCAGGCAAGCTGACGTCGATTCGCACGCTCGGTGGTCACCGCCGTTACCGTGAGGCGGAGGTGCGCGCTCTGCTGGCTGGGATTCCCGCCCAGCGTACTGAGGCCTGATAGGCCGAAGGCTCTTTTAAAGGGGCCGCTTACCGGACTCCGCCGGGTCCGGTAAGCGGCCCCTTTGTCGTGCCCGCCCGAGGGTGTTCGGGTGTCGGCCGAGTGGTCGGAATGTTGAACTCCGGATAACGATTTGATGCGCGTGGGGTGGGGGGGATTTACAGTGAATAGCTGTACAATTTTACATATTAAATTAACAGGGTTCCGGAGAGGGCTCCACGGGGCCGGCTCCGGAGGGGACCGGGTGACGACCGTCACACGGTCTGTCACTTGTGGTCTAGACCTACTCGGGGTAAAGGGCCGAACGACCAAAAGCGAGAGGCCCGGAACCTGACGGTTCCGGGCCTCTCGCGTTGCGGCGATCCCGACGGGACTTGAACCCGCGACCTCCACCTTGACAGGGTGGCGAGCTAACCAACTGCTCCACGGGACCAGGGTTTCCTGATCTCGTTCACTCGCTTGCCGCGCTGCGAACAAGACAGACTGTAGCCCATGGTGGGCCCCCAGGTCGAACTGGCTCCTGAACGCCCACCCGCACCCGTCCGCAGCTCACAGCACCGGCGGGGGCGGTCACCCGCCTCCGCCCGGGTCAGAGCGTCGCCCGCGCCGCGTCCATCGCCTTCATGATCCGCTTCTCCGAGACCGGGCTCGGCGTGCCCAGCGACTGGGCGAAGAAGCTGACCCGCAGCTCCTCGATCATCCAGCGGATCGCCCGCACCTCCGCGGACGGCTGGTGCCCGGCCGGCACCGCCGCCAGCAGCTCCCCGTACGCCTGCTGGACCTGCTGCACCTTCAGCAGCTGCTGGGCGTCCCGCTGCGGGTGGTTGGGCAGCGCCTCCAGGCGGCGGTCCACCGCCAGCAGGTAGCGCTTGAGGTCCGGCAGCCGCTGCCAGCCGGTGGCCGTCACGAAGCCCGGGTGCACCAGCGAGGCCAGGTGCAGCCGGACGTCGTTCACCGCGTTCAGCAGCACCGGGCTGCTCACCGACTTCAGCCGGGTCGAGGCCTTGTGGAAGGCGATCAGCGCGGTGGCCGTCTTCAGGGTGGTGTCCGCGGACAGGTCGTACAGGTCCGCGCGCACCTTGTCGTGCAGCTTCCCGAAGGCCGCCTCGTCCCAGGCCGGGCCGCCGTTCAGGGCCATCAGCCGGTCCGTCGCGGCCGACACCACGTCCTCGAACAGGGCGGTGATCGAACCGTGCGGGCTGTGCGAGAGCGCCAGCTTCGCCTGGTTGCCCAGCCGGCCCTGGATCGACTTGGCCGGGGAGTTGGTGGTCAGCGTCAGCAGCCGCCGCGTCCCCTCCCACATCGACCGGGCCTGCGCCTCCGGGGTGTCGAACAGCTTGACGCCGACCGACGGCCCCTCGTCCACCAGCGCCGGGTAGGCGCGCATCGAGTGGCCGCGCGAGCGCTGCTCGAAGGTGCGCTGGAGCACCGGCAGCGAGGCCGGCCAGGCGGTCAGCCCGCTCTGCTCGATGCCCTGGCCGGAGGCGGCCGAGGAGAGCGTCTCCTTGAGCTTGGGCTTGAGCTTCAGCCGCAGCTCCTCCAGGTCCTTGGACTCGGCGAGCTTGCGGCGCCCGTCCACCACCCGGAAGGTCACCTTGAGGTGGTCGGGGACCCGTTCGTCGTCCCAGGCCTCCGGGGGCACGGTGACCGCCGTCAGGCGCTTCAGGGCGTGCTCCAGGGCCGGGAGGAGCGGTTCCTGGCGGTCCTTCACCGCGCGCAGCGCCGCCTTGGCGAAGTCCGGCGCCGGGACGAAGTTGCGGCGGACCGCCTTCGGCAGCGACTTGATGTACGCGGTGACCAGCTCCTCCCGCAGACCGGGGATCTGCCAGTCGAAGCCCTCCGCGGTGACCTGGTTGAGCACCGGCAGCGGGATGTGCACCGTCACGCCGTCCGCGTCGCTGCCCGGCTCGAACTGGTAGGTCAGCTTGAAGCGGAGCTTGCCCTGCTGCCAGTGGTCCGGGTAGTCGGCCTCGGTGACGCCGCCCGCGGCGTCGTTGATCAGCATCGACTTCTCGAAGTTCAGCAGGTCCGGCTGCTCGTGCCGGGCCTTCTTCCACCAGGAGTCGAAGTGCCGGGTGGAGACGACCTCCTCGGGCAGCCGGGCGTCGTAGAACTCGAACAGGGTCTGGTCGTCGACCATGATGTCCCGGCGGCGGGCCCGGTTCTCCAGCTCCTCGACCTCGCCGAGCAGCTTGCGGTTCTCCGCGAAGAACCGGTGGTGGGTCTCCCAGTCGCCCTCGACCAGCGCGTTGCGGATGAACAGCTCGCGGCAGAGCTCCGGGTCGATCCGCCCGTAGTTGACCTTGCGCTGGGCGACGACCGGCATCCCGTAGAGGGTCACCTTCTCGTACGCCATGACGGCGCCGGCCTTCTTCTCCCAGTGCGGCTCGCTGTAGCTCCGCTTGATCAGGTGGCCGGCCAGCGGCTCGACCCACTCCGGCTCGATCTTCGCGTTGATCCGCGCCCAGAGCCGGGAGGTCTCCACCAGCTCGGCCGACATCACCCAGCGCGGCGGCTTCTTGAACAGGCCGGAGCCCGGGAAGACCGCGAAGCGGGCGCCGCGCGCGCCGCCGTACTCGCGCTTCTCCACGTCGAACAGGCCGATGTGGGAGAGCAGGCCGGCCAGCAGCGACTGGTGGATCCGGTCGGCGTCCGGCTCGGCGTCCTCGTGCGGCTCCTCGATCGTGACGCCCAACTGCTTGGCGACGGTGCGCAGCTGGACGTAGATGTCCTGCCACTCCCGTATCCGCAGGTAGTTGAGGAACTCCGACTTGCACATCCGGCGGAACGCCGAGGAGGAGAGCTCCCGCTGCTGCTCCCGGACGTAGCGCCACATCGCCAGGTAGGAGAGGAAGTCGGAGGTCTCCGAGTTGAACCGCTTGTGCCGCTCGTCGGCGGCCTGGCGCTTCTCGGCCGGGCGCTCGCGCGGGTCCTGGATGGAGAGCGCGGCGGCGATCACCATGACGTCGCGGACGCAGCCGTTGCGGTCCGCCTCCAGCACCATGCGGGCCATCCGCGGGTCCACCGGGAGCTGGGCGAGCTTGCGGCCGAGCGCGGTCAGGCGCTTGCGCGGGTCCTTCTCGTCCGGGTCCAGCGCGCCCAGCTCGTGCAGCAGGTGGACGCCGTCCTTGATGTTGCGCGAGTCCGGCGGGTCCAGGAACGGGAAGGCGGCGATGTCGCCGAGGCCGGCCGCGGTCATCTGGAGGATCACCGAGGCCAGGTTGGTGCGCAGGATCTCGGCGTCGGTGAACTCGGGGCGGGAGAGGAAGTCCTCCTCCGAGTAGAGCCGGATGCAGATGCCGTCCGAGGTGCGGCCGCAGCGGCCCTTGCGCTGGTTGGCGCTGGCCTGGCTGATCGCCTCGATCGGCAGCCGCTGCACCTTGGTGCGGTGGCTGTAGCGGGAGATCCGGGCGGTGCCCGGGTCGATCACGTACTTGATGCCGGGGACGGTCAGCGAGGTCTCGGCGACGTTGGTGGCCAGCACGATCCGGCGGCTGCGCGAGCGCTGGAAGACCTTGTGCTGCTCGGCCGAGCTGAGCCGGGCGTACAGCGGCAGGACCTCGGTGTTCTTCAGCTTCAGCTTGTCGAGGGCGTCCGCGGTGTCGCGGATCTCGCGCTCGCCGGAGAGGAAGACCAGGATGTCGCCCGGGCCCTCGGCCTGGAGCTCCTCGGCGGCCTCGCAGATCGCCTGGACCTGGTCCCGGTCCCGGTCGCGGTCGACCTCGTCCGCCTCGTCGTCACCGTCCTCGGCGAGCGGCCGGTAGCGGACCTCCACCGGGTAGGTGCGCCCGGAGACCTCGACGATCGGGGCGTCGCCGAAGTGGCGGGCGAAGCGCTCCGGGTCGATGGTCGCGGAGGTGATCACGACCTTGAGGTCCGGGCGGCGGGGGAGCAGCTGCTTGACGTAGCCGAGGATGAAGTCGATGTTGAGGCTGCGCTCGTGCGCCTCGTCGATGATCAGGGTGTCGTACTGGTGCAGGTCGCGGTCGGTCTGGATCTCCGCGAGCAGGATGCCGTCCGTCATCAGCTTGACCAGGGTGTCCTGGCCGACCTGGTCGGTGAACCGGACCTTCCAGCCGACCGCCTCGCCGAGCGGGCTGTCCAGCTCCTCCGCGACCCGCTCCGCCACCGTGCGGGCGGCGATCCGGCGCGGCTGGGTGTGGCCGACCAGGCCGCGCACGCCGCGGCCCAGTTCCAGGCAGATCTTCGGGATCTGGGTGGTCTTGCCGGAGCCGGTCTCGCCCGCGACGATCACCACCTGGTGGTCCCGGATCGCCGCCAGGATCTCGTCCTTCTTCTGGCTGACCGGGAGCTCGGCGGGATAGCCGATCTCCGGCACGGCCTTCCGGCGGCGCTCGACGACCAGCTCGGCGCGGTCGATGTCGGCGGCGATCTCGGCGGCGACCTTCTGCCGGGCCTCGGGCTTGCGGACCCGACGGGCCCCCTCCAGCCGGCGCCCGATCCGCACCTGGTCGCGCAGGGTCAGCTCGGGCAGACGGGCGGCCAGCTCGCCGATTCCGGGGCCGCCCTCGGCGGGTACGGTGGCGGACTGGACTGCGGGAGAACTCACTGCGGGCATCCCTCTAGGTTCGCAAGGAGGCACGGCGGAGCGCACCTCGGTTTTCGAGCCCCTCCAGTGTCACAGCCGTGAGCGGCGAATCGCGAACGCCGGGCAACGGTCCACGGCCGTCCCGGGCTCTGGGGGGGTGAGGAGGTGCTCATGGGAGCCCACAAGACCGCCCGGGACGAGGAGTTCCGGACGTTCGTCGGCAGCGCCTGGTCACGGCTGCTCAGGACGGCGTACCTGCTCGCGGGGGACCGGCACGGCGCCGAGGACCTGGTCCAGCAGGCGCTGGAACGGGCGTACGCGGCCTGGAACAGGGTGCGCGCCGCGGACGATCCGTACGCCTACGTGCGCCGGATCGTGATCAACGAGCACGCCCGGCGGTTCCGGCGGCGGCTGGTCGAGTACCCGGTCACCGAGTTCCCGGACCGGCCCGCGCCGGCCGGCACCGACCCGGACGACCGGGCCGTGCTGCTCGCCGCGCTCGGCGCCCTGCCGCCGCGGCAGCGCCAGGCCGTGGTGCTGCGCTACTGGGAGGACCTCAGCGAGACCCAGACCGCGGAGGCCATGGGCTGCTCGGTCGGGACGGTGAAGAGCCAGGCGGCCCGAGGGCTGGCCAAACTCCGCGGGGCCTCCTCACTCATCGGACTGACGAGCATCGGAGGGGCAAGATGAGCAACCAGTACCTGCCCGGGGACGAGGCGGGCGGCGACGAGCCGGCCACCGTACGGGCCCTGGGCGAACTGGCCGGCAGCGTCGAGACCGGGACGGTCCCGTACGACCGGCTGGTCGCCGGGGGCCGGCGGCGGCTGCGGCGCCGGCGGCTGCTGACCGCCGGGGTGGCGGCGGCGCTGGTCGCCGGGATCGCCGGGGGGACGGCGGTGCTCGGCGAGCGCGGCCGGCAGGCCGTCTCGACCGTGGTCGCGGCCTCGGCCACCGACGTGGCCGTCCCCGGCTCCGCGGGCGGCACGGCCACCCCGAAGGCGCCCGGCGCCCGGGACCCGTTCAACCCCACCCGGGTCAAGGTCGGCGAGGGCACCGCGAACGGCCACGCCTGGGAGGCCTGGGTGGCGCTGTGGCCGACCTCCCCCACGAAGGAGGGCGCCCTCAAGCAGGCGCAGCTGATCCGGGCGGAGCGGTACGCCGTCAACCCGGACGTGAAGCCGGTCAGGCAGAGCGACGTCGACAGCAACTGGGACGCGGGCATCGACGAGGTGAACTACTACTACACGGTGGACGGCAAGCGGCAGGCCGACGACTCCGTGCACGCGGTCTCCTCCCCGGGCGGGTACCCGGCCGCGGTCGGCGGCGCGTCGCTCGGCCTCAAGCACGCGACGGGCATCCCGCCGGTGGTGATCGAAGGGGTCCGGGCCGAGGTCGCGAAGGTCGCGGTCGACTGGAAGACCGGCGGCACCACCGAGGCGGTGCCGGTCGCCGTCGGGGACTCCCCGTTCCGCTACTACGGCGTGGTGGCGAAGCCGGGCACCGACGCCGCGAAGATCACCCAGTACGCGGCGGACGGCTCGGTGGTGAGCAGCACCGACAGCTGGCTCCGGACCTCCTGACCACCTGACCGGGCCGGATGGCGGGCTCGACGGAACCGAGCCCGCCGTCCGCGACCCTACTCAGGCGCCAGGAACACGGTCAACGCCGCCCGGCCCCACCGCCCGGCTCACCGTGCCGCCGCCCGGCGGACGGTGAGCCGGGCGGCCGAGACGACCGCGAACAGCAGGCCGCCCGCCAGGAAGAACGGCTCGTAGCCGAAGGTCGCGAACCGGGCCATCGCGTCCAGCTCGGCCCCCGACCGGCCGCCGGTGGCCAGCGCGATCCAGTCCGGCACCGACGGCGCGGCGTGCAGCACCAGCAGCGCGGTGGTGCCCCACAGCGCGAAGCCCAGCAGCCGGGCCGGCACCCGGGCACCCCACCGCCGCACCGGCGCCAGCGCCACCGCCGCGGCCACCGCGCACAGCGGGATCGCGATCACGTCGATCACCAGCAGCGGCGTGCTGCTCCACACCGACAGCCCGTCCGGCAGCCCCAGCCGCCCGTCCGCCAGCCAGTACACGTGCACCAGCGCGAAGGCCACCGCCCACCCCGCCGCCGCGTACCCGGCGCCCCGCGCCACCCGGTTCCACCCCGTGTCCCGTGTCGTCTCCATGCCGTCCACGGTCCCGCGCCGCCCCACCCCGCCGGATCGTCCCGCGGGCGGTACCCCCTCCCCCTCCAGGGGGAAACGGTCGCCCACCCGGAAGTGCCAGCAATATGCAGCTGGTGCAGCTAAAATGCAGGCATGACAGCCATCACCATCCGCGAAGTCCCGGACCCGATCCTGGACACCCTCAAGCTGAAGGCCGCGCAGGCCGGAAAGAGCCTCCAGGCCTACCTGCTCGACCTCGTCACCCGCGAGGCGGCCACCCCGTCGCTCGCCGAGATGATGACCAGGCTCGACCGGGAGGCCCGGACCGAGATCAGCACCGCCGACATCCTCTCGGCGATCGACGAGGGCCGGGAGCGCCGGTGACCTCCACCGTCGTCGTGGACTGCTCGGCCCTGGTCCGGGCACTCGCCGACCACGGCCCGGCCGGCCGCGCCGTCCGCGCCCGGCTCCGCGACCTGGATGTGCTCGCCGCCCCGGGCCTGCTCGACTACGAGCTCGTCTCGGCCCTGTTCGGCATGGTCCGGGGCGGGAAGCTCACGGCGAAGGAGGCGGAGAAGGCGATCGCCGACTACCAGGCGCTCGCCGTCACCAAGCACGAGACGCTGGTCCTCTGGCAGCGGGTCCGGGAGCTCCACCACGACATCAGCGCCTACGACGCCCAGTACGTGGCACTCGCCGAGACCCTCGCCGTCCCCCTGGTCACCAGCGACGCCCGCATCCGACGCAGCGGCGCGGCCAGGTGCGCGATCGAGGTCTTCGCCTAGTCGGCCGGTGGGGCGGGAGAACGGCGAAGCCCCTGTAGCGAATTCGCTACAGGGGCTTCCGGGTTGTGGCCAGGGCCGGGGTCGAACCGGCGACCTTCCGCTTTTCAGGCGGACGCTCGTACCAACTGAGCTACCTGGCCGTACTGCACCGTCTCTTGCGAGACGAGCGATCCCGACGGGACTTGAACCCGCGACCTCCACCTTGACAGGGTGGCGAGCTAACCAACTGCTCCACGGGACCTAGAAGTGGCGAACCACTCAGGGTCTTGCGGTCTTGCGCACTGCACTTTACTACGGTACTGCGTGCCCCCAACGGGATTCGAACCCGTGCTACCGCCTTGAAAGGGCGGCGTCCTGGGCCACTAGACGATGAGGGCTTGTGGCCTGTCCCGCTGTTCCCAGCGTTCGGGGACGTCGAGAAGCATATGGGATGCGGGGCGGATCGCCAAAACGGGTTTCGGCCGGGTGGGGGGCGGGGCCCGTGGGCGGGGGTCAGGACCAGCCCAGCTCGTCCAGTTCGTGGTCGTCGAAGCCGAAGTGGTGGGCGACCTCGTGGATGACGGTGGTGCGGACCTCCTCGACCACCTGCTCGTGGGTGTCGCAGTGGCGCAGGGTGGGGCCGCGGTAGATCAGGATGCGGTCGGGCAGGACGCCCGCGTACCACTCGCCGCGCTCGGTGAGCGGGGTCCCCTCGTAGAGGCCGAGCAGCTCGGGGTCGCTCGGGTCGGGCTCGTCCTCGACGAAGATCGCGACGTTGTCCATCATGGCCGCGAGCTGCGGGGGGATCTGGTCGAGGGCGTCGCCGACCAGCGATTCGAACTCTTCCCGGGTCATCTCCACCGGATCATTGTCCGGTGCCGGATGACGGTGTGCCAGGTGGCGGGGGCCGGTGTTTGATGGGGCTGTGACGACTTCGGAGGGCGCCGTGGACGACGCCGCGGACGGCACCGCGCCCGGGGGCACCGCGGCGGACGGCCCGGCCCGGGTGCTGCCGTCGGGCGCGGCGCCGGCCCCCGGCGGACGGCTCGGCCGGGCCCGGCCGCCGGTGCTGCGCGGGCAGGGGCGGGCGGTGGCGGTGGTCGCGCTGGGCGGGGCGATCGGGGCGGTCGTCCGGTACGCGGCCGGGCTCGGCTGGCGGACCGGGCCGTCGGCCTTCCCGTGGACGACGCTGCTGGTCAACGTGGTCGGCTGCGCGGTGATCGGGGTGTTCCTGGTGGTGATCACCGAGGGGCGCCAGGCGCATCCGCTGGTGCGGCCGTTCTTCGGCACCGGGGTGCTGGGCGGGTTCACCACCTTCTCGACGTACGCGGTGGACGTCCGCCGCCTGCTGGAGGGCGGCCGGCCGGGGCCCGCCGTGGCGTACCTCGGGCTGACGCTGGCGGGCGCGCTGTTCGCGGTGTGGGCGGCGGCCGGGCTGACCCGGCGTCTGGTGCACCGGGCCGTCCGCCGCGGGGCCGAACGGGGCGCGACGGCGCCCGGTGGGGGCGTGCGGTGAGCCGGCTGAGCGGGCCGGCGCTCCGGCTGACCGTGCTGGTCGGGGAGAACGACCGGTGGCGGCACCGCCCGCTGTACAGCGAGATCGTGCACCGGGCCCGGGCGGCCGGGCTGGCCGGGGCGAGCGTGTTCCGGGGGATCGAGGGGTTCGGGGCCTCGTCGCTGGTGCACACCACGCGGCTGCTGTCGCTGAGCGAGGACCTGCCGGTGGCGGTGGTGATCGTGGACGAGGAGGAGCGGGTGCGGGCGTTCCTGCCGCAGCTGGACGGGATGGTGGCGGAGGGGCTGGTGCTGCTGGACCGCTGCGAGGTCGTGACCTACGCGGGCCGGGGGCCGGCGGCGGAGCCGGGCCGGGACGCGGGCCGGGATCCGGGCCGGGGGGAGACGGCGGAGTGAACTGGCTGCTGGTGGTGGCGGGCGCGGTGGTCGGCGCGCCGCTGCGGTACCTGACCGACCGGGCGGTGCAGTCCCGGCACGACTCGGTGTTCCCGTGGGGGACGTTCACGGTGAACGTGGTCGGCTGCCTGGTCCTCGGGCTGGTGACCGGCGCGGTGGCGGCGGGCGCGGCCTCCTCGCAGGTCCAGCTGCTGCTGGGGACGGGGCTCTGCGGGGCGCTGACCACCTACTCGACCTTCTCGTACGAGACCCTGCGGCTGGCCGAGACCGGGGCCGGACGGTACGCGCTGGCCAACGCGGCCGGCAGCGTGGCGGCCGGCCTGGCCGCGGTCTACGCGGGCGCGGAGCTGGCCTCGGCCCTCTGGGGCTGAGCGGGGCGTCGGAAGCCCCCGGGAGGGGCCGGTGCGCCCTCCCGGCCCGGGCGAGCTTGGGCGCTGCCCGTGTCCCGCCGGGCCGGGCGCGCGTTGGGCACCAAAAGCGGCCGCGCGCGAGTGGGCGGCCCGGGTGGGGCGGTAGAGAGGGACCTCAGTGGCTTCGGTACGGGCGGCACGGACGGTGCGGGCGGTACGGGCGGTGCGGGTGCGGCTGGCCGCGGCGCGTACGGCTCCGGTGCGGGCGGCGGCGCTCCCGCGCTCGCGCGCGGTGCGGGCGGCGGCGCTGCTGACGGTGACCGGGCTCGGGCTGACCGGGTGCATGTCCGTCGGCCCGGCGGCGGAGGAGAAGCACGGCGTGGCGCCGGTCGGGCAGGCCGGTCCGGCGGCCCGGCCGGGGGCGACGGGCGGGCCCTCGGCCTCGCCGGGGGCCGGGCACCCGGGCGGGGCCTCGGGCCATCCGGAGCGGCCGGGGGGCCTCCAGGGCGAGGGCGGGGCGAACGGGGCCACCGTGACGGCGCCCGGCGAGGCGGCCCCGGGGGCGAACGGCGCGGTGGCCGGGGTGGTCCCGGTGCCGGGGTCGGGCGCTCCCGACGGCGGTCCGGGCGGCGGTTCGGCGGGCGGTGCGAACACAAGTCCCGTGCCGCACCCGGGCGGTGGCCCGGGCGGGTCGGGCGGTACGGCGGGCTCCGGCGGTACCGGCGGGGCGGGTGGCACCGGGGAGGGCCGCTCCGGCGGCGGCTCGGCCGGGACGCCCTCGTCCACCCCGACCAGCCACCCGTCCGGCACCCCCGCGCCCGAGCACAGCTCGCCCGCGGCGACCGTCCCGCCGGCCCCGGACCCGTCCTCCGGCAGCTCCGGTTCCTCGGCCCCGAGCCCGCGGGTGGTCGCGCATTAGGTGATTGAGCAGGGGGTTTGCCTCTGATCCCCAGGTTCGTCTATGGTGGTAGATCGTTCGTTTGATCCATTTGACTGGCGCCCTATTCCCATCTGGCGCCCTTGGCGCGTTCCGGCGATCCGTGGCTGACCGCATAGAGGCGGTTGTGAAACAGAACCCCGGACTTTGGCGCGTGCCACTTCCGGAAGGTTTTGCATGTCTCTCGTTGACGACGCCCGCTTCGCCATGCCCGCGAACGAGGCCGCCGCCGATGTCACCGACACCAACGACATCAACGACATCACCGACACCGCCGCGGACGAGGTGATCGCCGAGGCCGTGGAGACCGTGGAGGCCACCGAGGAGGCGGCCGCCGAGCCCACCATCACCTTCGGCGACCTGGGCCTGCACGACGACGTCGTGCGTGCCCTCGCCAAGCGCGGTGTGACCACCCCGTTCCCGATCCAGGCCGCGACCATCCCGGACGCCCTGGCCGGCAAGGACGTACTGGGCCGTGGCCGTACCGGCTCCGGCAAGACCCTCAGCTTCGGCCTGCCGCTGCTGACCCGCCTGGCCGACGGCGAGCGCACCAAGCCCAAGCACCCGCGCGGCCTGATCCTCGTCCCGACCCGTGAGCTGGCCATGCAGGTCGCCGACGCCCTGGAGCCGTTCGGCTCGGTGCTCGGCCTCAAGCTCAAGGTCGTCTGCGGCGGCACCTCGATGTCGAACCAGATCTACGCGCTGGAGCGCGGCGTCGACATCCTCGTCGCCACCCCCGGCCGTCTGCGCGACCTGCTGAACCGCGGCAGCGCCAAGCTCGCCGACGTCCGGACCGTCGTGCTCGACGAGGCCGACCAGATGGCCGACATGGGCTTCCTGCCCGAGGTCACCGAGATCCTCGACCAGGTGCCGGCCGGCGGCCAGCGCCTGCTGTTCTCCGCCACCCTGGAGAACGAGATCGACACCCTGGTCAAGCGCTACCTGAAGAACCCGGTCACCCACGAGGTCGACCCGTCGGCCGGCGCGGTCACCACCATGACCCACCACATCCTCGTGGTGAAGCCCAAGGACAAGGCGCCGATCACCAACGCGATCGCCGCCCGCAAGGGCCGCACGATCATCTTCGTCCGCACCCAGATGGGCGCCGACCGTGTCGCCGAGCAGCTGATCGAGGCCGGCGTGAAGGCCGACGCGCTGCACGGCGGTATGACCCAGGGCGCCCGTACCCGCGTCCTCGGCGACTTCAAGGACGGCTACGTCAACGTCGTCGTCGCCACCGACGTCGCCGCCCGCGGCATCCACGTCGACGGCATCGACCTGGTCCTGAACGTGGACCCGGCCGGCGACCACAAGGACTACCTGCACCGCTCGGGCCGCACCGCGCGCGCCGGCCGCTCCGGCGCCGTCGTCACCCTGGTGCTGCCGCACCAGCGCCGCGGCGTCTTCCGCCTGATGGAGGACGCGGGCGTCGACGCCTCGCGCCACATCCTGGACCACGCCTTCGACGCCGAGGTCGCCAAGATCACCGGCGCCCGTTCGCTGACCGAGGTCCAGGCCGAGAGCGCCGCCGGCATCGCCGGTGCCGCCGAGCGCGAGCTCGCCGACATGACCCGCCAGCTGGAGCGCGCGCAGCGCCGCGCCACCGAGCTGCGCGAGGAGGCCGACCGCCTGGCCGCCCGTGCGGCGCGCGAGCGGGCCGAGCTGGGCATCGAGGACGAGGAGCCGGCCGCCGAGGCCGAGTCCGGTGAGTCGGCCGAGGCCGCTCCGGCCGCCGAGGCTCCCGCCGCGGCGCAGGCCGAGGACCGTGCCCCGTCGTACCGCGAGGCGCGCGGCGAGCGTCCGGCCTACGGCCGTGACCGTGACCGTGACGACCGCGGCGGCCGTTCGGGTGGCTTCGGCGGTGGCCGTGACCGCGATGACCGTGGTGGCCGTTCGGGTGGCTTCGGTGGCGGTCGTGACCGCGATGACCGTGGTGGCCGTTCGGGTGGCTTCGGTGGCGGCGACCGCGAGCGCGGTGGCTTCAACCGTGACCGTGGCGGCTTCGGCGGTGGCCGTGACCGTGACGACCGTGGTGGCCGTTCGGGTGGCTTCGGTGGCGGCGACCGCGAGCGCGGTGGCTTCAACCGTGACCGTGGCGGCTTCGGTGGCGGTCGTGACCGTGACGACCGTGGTGGCCGTTCGGGTGGCTTCGGTGGCGGCGACCGCGAGCGCGGTGGCTTCAACCGCGACCGCGACGACCGCGGCGGCCGTTCGGGTGGCTTCGGCGGCGGCGACCGTCCGGCCCGCTCCTTCGGCGACCGTCCGTCCTTCGGCCGGGACCGTGACGAGCGCGGCGGCAGCAGCCGTCCGTTCTCGCGCCGCGACGACCACCGCTCCGGCGGCCGTCCGCAGTCCGACCGCGGTGGCTTCAACCGTGACCGTGGCGGCTTCGGCGGTGGCCGTGACCGCGACGACCGCGGCGGCCGTTCGGGTGGCTTCGGCGGCGACGACCGCAAGCCGCGCTGGAAGAACTGACGCCGCACCGGCGGTGACCGACCGCCGGCCGGGCTGAACGTGCGGCCGGGCCGACCACACGGCCGGGCCGACCGCGTGAAACGCACGAAGGGCCCGCTCCTCCCCGGAGCGGGCCCTTCGCGTTTCCCCCCACGCGGACACCCCGCCATCCCCCCGGGGTGTTGTTCTGGAAGTGAGAATAACCTGTGGCGCACGGGCGCGGTAGTCCCGTAGCGTCGCGGCCATGAGCAGCAGACTGCACGACGTGGCACGGGTGAACGAGGAGATCGCCGAGCGCGGGAGCTACCGGACGGCCGGGGGCGAACTCGTGCGGGTGGGGGAGGAGTTGGCGGCGGCGAAGGCCGGCACGGTGTCGTACGCGCCGGAGCGGCTGGACGCGCTGCTGGCGGAGGGCGGCCACGGGCCGGGGCCGGCGGCCGGGCGGATCGAGGTCACGGCCGAGGGGAGCGTCCAGGCCGCCCGCCGGCTGGTCGACGCCGGGGCGGGGCCGGTCGGGGTGCTGAACTTCGCCTCCGCGCGCAACCCCGGCGGCGGCTACCTGCGCGGCGCCCGCGCCCAGGAGGAGGACCTGTGCCGCAGCGCGCTGCTGTACAGCTGCCTGCTGGAGGCACCGGACTACTACGAGGCGCACCGGGCCTCCACCGACCTCCGGTACAGCCACCGGGTGATCGTCTCGCCGGCGGTGCCGGTGATCCGGGACGGGCGCGGCGAGCTGCTGGCGCGGCCGTACCCGGTCTCCTTCCTGACCTCGCCCGCGCCCAACGCCGGTCAGCTGGAACGGCGTTCACCCGGTACGGACGTCCGCGGCGTGCTCGCCGAGCGGGCCGTGCGGGTGCTCGCCGCGGCCGCCCGGCACGAGCTGCGCACGCTGGTGCTCGGCGCCTGGGGCTGCGGGGTGTTCGGCAACGACCCGGCGCAGGTCGCCGAGGCCTTCGAGGGGGCGCTGGCCCGGTACGGGGCGGCCTTCGACCGGGTGGTGTTCGCGGTCTGGGACCGCGCGCCGGTCTCGGCGAACCGGGCCGCCTTCGAGGCCCGGTTCGGTGCGGAGCGCGCGGTCCGGTGAGGGCCGGCTAGCGCTTGCGGGCGGAGAGCGCCGTCGCGGCCGTGGAGGCCGCCGCGACCACGCCGGTCACCGCGAACACGGACGGCCAGGCGCCGATCTTCTTCGCCAGCGGGTGCGAGCCGCCGAAGGCCGCCACGTACAGGCCGGTCAGCGCCGCCGCGGTGCCCGTGCCCGAGCTCCGGCGCCACTGCGCGGCCGCCCCGGCGCCGGCCACCGCCAGCACCGCGCCGCCCAGCTCGCGCCGGCCGCTCCAGCGGGCGACGCCGTAACCGCCGACCAGACCGCTCGCCGCGGTCAGCGCGGCGGGCGCGGCGGCCGCGATCACGTTCGGGACCTTCGCCATCGTCGACTCCACTCGTAGGGGGGCTGTGTCGGCTTCCGACCCTAACCCGGTGAACGGGCGGGGCCGTCGGGGCCTCCCGGAACGCCTGGACCCGGAGCGCCCGGTCTACCGGAACGCCTCGGCGGGCGTCTGCCCCGGCACCGTGGCGGCCAGCCGGCGGGCGGCCTCCACCGGGTCGAGCACCCGCTCCAGCCGCAGGTCGCCCGGAACCTCCTGGATGAACCGCCCGGCCGACCAGCTGCGCTCGTACGGCAGCGGCTCCAGCACCAGGGTGCGCACGCCGTCCACCACCGGGATATCGCCCGGCGTCCCCTCGTTCCAGATCCAGGAGCCGTCCGGCGCGACCAGGTTGAAGGCACCGGTGGCGATCACCCGGCGGCCGTCCAGGAACGCCGTCCGGGCCAGCTCCACCACCTCCCGCTCCTGCGGGGTGCCGGGCAGGTGGCCGCCGCCGATCAGCACGTCCGCGAGCAGGGTGTGCAGCTGGAAGGTGTCGCTCAGGCCGCTCATCCGCAGCAGGTAGCCGGTGCCGGTGGGGCGGTCGAGCACCAGCAGCGGCTCGTCGTCCAGCATCAGCGCCAGGTGGACCAGGCCCTTGAAGTCGTGCTGCTCGCCCTGGTAGCGGTCGAACAGCTCCAGGAGCACCTCGGTCACGCCCGAGGCGCGGGCCTCGGCCCGGACCTCCGCGTGCGCGTACACCGCCCAGGCCGCCTGCTGCCACAGGTGCAGCGTCCACCAGGCGACCACGGCCAGGTGCGCGTGCCACTCGTCCAGGTGCGCCGGGTCGGCGATCCGCTCGTGCGCCTCGGCCGGATCGTCCTCCTCCGCGCTGGGCAGCGGGCCGCCGCCGGTGGAGACCCAGCGCCGGACCAGCAGCTGCGCGCCGGTCAGCGCCCCGCGCAGACCGGCCAGCACCGGGCCGGAGCAGGCGACCGGGTCGGCGCCGTGCTCCACGCAGGCGCCCACCACCATGGCCAGGTGCGCGCGGGGGAAGGGCGGGGCGTCCGGCAGCAGCGCGGCCAGCCGGGGGCCGGCCGCCACCCGCTCCGCCGGGTCGGCCGCGCCGAACAGCCCGCCGACCAGGCCGAGGGCGGGCCCGAACCGCTCGTCGTCCCCGGCCGCGACCACGGCCTCCAGGGCGGCCACGGCTTCGGAGAAGGTGGGCTGTTGACGGTGCGACGGTATCTGCTCGGTGGACATTCGCCGCAGCATAGGGGGCGGGGCCGGTCCGGCGGAAACTCCTCCGCGCCCCCGGCTCGGAGCCCTCGGCCGGCGGCCCGCACGGTGGCCCGTACGGCGGTGCGGGACGGCCTGTCGGTGCCCGGTGGCAGACTGCGGTCGTGACAGACTCCGCGATCACCGACGGCAGCTACCTCGTCCGCAACGTCGGCAGCGGCCTGCTGCTGCGGGTCGCCGACGGCTCCCGGCGCAGCGGCGCCCGGATCGTCCTCGGCGCGGACGACGGCAGCGACGCCCGGCTCTGGCGGCTCACCGCCGTCCACCCGGGCGGCGCGCTGTTCCACATCGAGAACGTCGGCAGCGGGAAGCGCCTGGACGTCGCCGGCGCCTCGACGGAGGACGGCGTCCGGATCCAGCAGTGGTCGGCCAACGCCTTCGGCGCCCAGGAGTGGCTGCTGGAGGCCCACGTCGACGCCCCGGGCACCTACACGGTGACCAGCTTCATCAGCGGCAAGCCCCTGACGGCGGGCGACACCCCGGAGGCCGACGTCCACCAGCGGGAGGACGCCGACACCCCGGCGCAGTGGTGGCGCTTCGAGCGCCGGGAGGGCTGACGGTCGGTCAGTCCGAGAGCTTGGCGCGGACGGCGTCGAGTTCGGCGTCCGTCGTGCCGTGGTGGCGCAGGTAGTCGGGGACGGTGCCGTGGTGGTCGTGGATCCAGGCCAGCGAGGAGGCGAGGTGCCCGGCGTCGACCGGGCGGGAGATCCGCTCGGTGCCGGTCTCGTCGACGTACGGGGTGGGGCCCTTGTCGAGGCCGAGGCCGACGTTGGAGCGCAGGAAGTCGGTGGTGATCTCGGCCTCGGAGGCGCCCAGCAGGGACTGGAGGACGGCGATGGTGAGGCCGGTGCGGTCCTTGCCGACGGCGCAGTGGACGACGGCGGCCAGTGAGTCCGGCGCGGCGAGGCGGCGGACCACGGCGGCCAGCGAGGGGCCGGCCGTCTCGGCCATGAAGGGGTAGAGGGCCGCCTGGTCCTCGGGCCAGGGCCGGTCGACGTCCTTGCGGTCGGCGGGCAGGGTCGGCAGGTTGAGGGACTCGTGGTCGAGGCCGTGCCGCTGGTCCGGCCAGGTCTGCAGCTCGAACGCGCTGCGCAGGTCGAACACCGTCCGCAGGCCGAGCGCCTTGAGCCGCCGGGCGCCCTCCTCGGTGAGGGTGTGGAAGGACCCGGAGCGGTACAGCACGCCCCGGCGGAGGGCGCCGATCCCGCCCGCGTCACGGAAGTTGCGCACACCGGGGATGTCGATGAAGGCGTCGGTCATGGCCACCACCGTACGGGCGGGGGCGGACGGGCGGAAGGAAACCGGAGGGGGCCGCTCGGTGGCGGGACGACGCTGGCCGAAACCGGCCCCCTCCGGTACGGAACCGGGCTGTTCAGCGCCCGCCCGAGACCTCCAGGAACGCCCCCGTGGTGTACGAGGCCGCCGGGGAGAGCAGGAAGAGGACCGCCTCGGCGACCTCCTCCGGCTGCCCGCCGCGGCGCATCGGCAGGTTGGGCGCGACCCGGTCGACCCGGCCGGGCTCGCCGCCGAGCGCGTGGATGCCGGTGTGGATCAGCCCCGGCCGCACGGTGTTGACCCGGATGCCCTCGGCGGCGACCTCCAGGGCCAGGCCGCGGGTCATCGAGTCCACCGCGCCCTTGGCGGCCGCGTAGTCGACGTACTCGTTCGGTGAGCCGATCCGGGAGGCCGCCGAGCCGACGTTGACGATGGCGCCGCCGCGTCCGCCGTACCGGGTGGACATCCGGCGGACGGCCTGGGCCGCGCAGAGGAACGGGCCGGTGATGTTGGCGGCCCAGATCCGGTTCAGCCGGTCCTCGTCGATCTCCTCCAGCCGGCACTGCTTCTCCAGCGTGCCGGCGTTGTTCACCAGCCCGGTGAGCGGGCCGAGTTCGGCGTCCACGGTGGTGAACAGCCGCTCGACCTCGGCGGTGCGGCTGACATCGGCGCGGACCGCGAGGGCGGTGCCGCCGTCGGCCCGGATCTTCTCCACGACGGCGGCCGCGTTGGCCTCGTCCGTACGGTAGTTGACGCAGACCCGGTAGCCGCGGCGGGCGGCCAGCAGGGCGGTGGCGGCACCGATGCCGCGGCTCGCGCCGGTGACGATCAGGACCTCATCGGTCAGGGTGGTCGACATGGCCCGTACGCTACCCGGCGGCCCGGCCGGGGACACCCGCCGCGGCCGCCCGCGGGGCCGCGATCCTCGGGGCCCGGTATCGGCGGCCGGGCCGGCGCCGGAGCGGAATTCGCTCGCCCGGTGCGGCCCGCTCCGGCGAGGATGCCCGGACGAGGATGCGGTGCCCGCCCGTCCGTACGAGAGGAGTCCGCCGATGTCCGCCGTTCCCGCTGCTCCCGTCCCTCCGTCCGTCCCCGGCACGGTGCTGCTCTCCGGCATCGTCGGCTCCACCGCGTACGGCTTCGCCCACGCCGGCTCCGACCTCGACCGGCTGGGCCTGTTCGCCACCCCCACCGAGGAGTTGCACGGCCTGCACCGCCCGGCCGAGTCCCACGTGACCACCGCGCCGGACCTCACCCTGCACGAGGCCGCCAAGTGGTGCCGGCTGGCGCTGGGCTGCAACCCGACCGCCTCCGAGCTGGTCTGGCTGCCGGACGGGCTCTACGAGGTCCGCACCCCGCTCGGCGACGAACTGGTCGGCCTGCGCACGGCCTTCCTCAGCGCACCGGCCGTACGGAAGGCCTACCTCGGCTACGCCGACCAGCAGTTCCGCAAGCTGCTGACCCGCGACACCACCGACCCGGCCACCCGCCGCCGGGCCGCCAAGCACGCCCGGCACCTGGTCCGGCTGGTCGAGCAGGCCGTCCGCCTGCACGAGACCGGCCGCAACCCGATCCGGCTGCCCGACCCCGAACGCATCCGCGAACTGGGCGAACGCATCGCCGACCACCCCACCCTCGCGGAGGGCCTGCTGGCCGACGCCGCCGACCGCCTCGCCGGCCCCGGCGTCCTGCCCGCCGCGCCCGACCCGCGCCCCGTCGAGGCCTGGCTCCGCCGGGTCCGCGCCGCCCACTACACACCGCCTCAAGACCCGCTCCACAACCCCGGCACGCCCGCGCAATCCACTGGCGGAGCCCTGGGCCCCACCGGGTAGGATCGCCGTGGTCCTCCCACCCGGAACCCCGGGTGTTCCAGGGCCGCGGGGCGCTAGCTCAATTGGCAGAGCTGCGGACTTTTAATCCGTAGGTTCAGGGTTCGAGCCCCTGGCGCCCCACCGCACCGAGGCCGGATCGGGATGTTCTCCGATCCGGCCTCCGTTGTTCCCGGGCGTGGGCGTTCCGCCGCCCGGAGCCGCGCGCCGTCGCGGGCCGCGGCCGGTCCTGGCGGAAGCCGCCCGGGTGTGCCCCGCGGGCCCAACTCCGGTGCGTGCGAGGGCGTTGGGGTGCCTGGTCCGGGGGCGGGCCGATCCGCTGCCGTCCGTGGCCGGTGCGCGCCCTGCGGCCGGTGCCGATCGCGTGGCGCCCCCACCTGCCGTGCCGGTGGCTGGAATTCGGTGTGGACGCGGACCGGTGGAGTGGCATGGGTCACGTCGGAATCGGGCGTTTTCGACTGTTCTGCGGTGGTGTTGCCCGTCGGTCGGCGGGGTTGTCCGAGGGCCGAGGGTCGGTGATCGTGTCGGGCCTAAATATGATCGGAAGCCACGATCGTCGGTTAGTGGTGACGGTCGTATGTGCAACCTGGGAACGGTTCGGGCCGTCTCTCTGTGTGCGGTGCGCCGGATCGTCAGGGGCGTCGCTTCCGTCGGTGAAAGGTACGCGCATGTCAGGTCGGAGGGGCGAGAGCCCGGCTCGGGGCGAGGACATGCCCACGACGGAAGGTGCGGAGAGTTCAGTGCCCGGTCCGCGCAGCGGTGGCCGGGCGGAGGCCCGCCGTGCCGCGCAGGGCAAGGGTGGCGGTTCGGCCACCGCGGGTGCCGCGGCCGCCGCGGGTGGCGGCCGGGCCGCGGCGCGCAAGAGCGCCAAGCCCAAGAAGAACGTGAAGAAGATCGTCGCCTGGTCGACGGCGGGCGTGCTGGTGGTCATCGCCGGTGTCGGTGGCGCGATCTACCTCAAGCTGAACGCCAACATCAAGTCCTTCGACGCCGACGCCATAGCCCGCAACCGCCCCCCGGAGGCGAAGGCCGACGCGGACGGCAACAGGCCGGTCAACGTGCTGCTGATCGGCTCGGACAGCCGCGGCAAGAACAACTCCGACCTCGGCGGCGGCGAGGACGGCGGCGCCCGCTCGGACACCACGATCCTGCTGCACGTCTACGCCGACCACAAGCACGCCGTCGGCATCTCGATACCGCGCAACGCCAAGGTCGAGCTGCCGTCCTGCAAGCTGCCCAACGGCAAGTGGACCAAGGGCGGCAACACCGACCTGTTCAACGCCGCGTTCTCGATGGGCGGCAGCGACGACGGCAACCCGGCCTGCACCCAGAACACGGTGGAGAAGCTCACCGGAATCCGCGTCGACCACACCCTGGTCGTCGACTTCAACGGCTTCGCCGCGATGACCAAGGCCGTGAACGGCGTGGACATCTGCCTGCCGAAGCCGATCTACGAGGGGGACATCAACCCCAACCTGAAGAGGAAGGGCGACCTCGTCCTCCCGCAGGGCAAGCAGACCGTCGAGGGCCAGCAGGCGCTCGACTACGTCCGGCTGCGGCACGGCATCGGCGACGGCTCGGACATCGGCCGGATGAAGCGCCAGCAGGCCTTCCTCGGCTCGCTCGCCACCAAGATCAAGAAGGAGGGGATGAACCCCACCACCCTCCTGCCGCTGGCCGACGCCGCGACCAAGTCGCTGGTCGTCGACCCGGGCCTGGACTCGGCCGACAAGCTTGCCTCCTTCGGCCTGTCGCTGAAGAACATCGACATGCACGACCTGAAGTTCGTGACGGCACCCTGGCGCTTCCGCACCCAGGACAAGGACCTCGACCTGGTCCAGCCGGACGCCAACAAGCTCTGGGAGACCCTCAAGGCCGACCAGACCATCGACGGCCAGAACGCCACCGGCCAGCAGCCGGACGCCCCGGCGGACGGCACCGGCCCGGCTCCGCAGCAGCCCGCCGCGCCCACCACCCCGGCCGCCCCGGCCGCGGACACGTCCAACTCGGCGATCAGGGTGGCGGTCTACAACGGGACGATGACCAACGGCCTGGCCGGCAAGGCGACCGAACTGCTGAAGGGCGCCAAGTTCACCGCCAGCACGGCGGGCCAGGCGGCGAGCACCAAGTACAAGACCACCACGATCGAGTACGGCACCGGGCAGAAGGCGAACGCCGAGAAGGTCGCCGCGCTGTTCCCCGGCGCCAGCCTGGAGTCCAGCACCGCCCGGGGCATCTCGGTGATCACCGGCCAGGACTTCGCGGCCGCGATGGGGATGTCGACCGGTGCCCCCGCCGGCGGCGGCGCGACGGCCGCCACCCCGGGCGTCCCGGCGCCCCCGCAGCCGCTGCCGACCACCATCACCAACGACGCCCGCTCGGCGGACGACGACATCTGCGCGAACACCAGTTACGGCAGCGGCGGCTGACCGCACCGGAACGACCGCACCCACCGGAACGACGGGGACGACCCCCGGGCCGGCGCCCTCCGGGGCGCGCGGGCCCGGGGGTCGTGCCATGGTGGGCGTAAGGGAATCCGGCGGCCACCGAAAGGCGGACCCATGCCCGAGATCGCCCTCCAGCTCGACATCGCCGCGCCCCGGGACGTGGTGCTCGCCGCACTCACCACGCACGACGGGCTGACCGCCTGGTGGACCACCGGCGTGGACCGGGACGGCGACGTCCTGCTGTTCGACTTCCCCGACGTCCCCGAGCCGTTCCGGCTGCGGGTGGAGCGGGCCGACCGGGACCGGGTGGTGTGGACCAACGCCGGGTCCTTCCCGCCGCACTGGGCCGGCACCTGGATCAGCTGGGAACTGTCCGACCAGCCCGTCGCCCCCGACGAGCCCACCGCCTCCGAGCCCGGCCGGCCCGCCGCGCCCGGGCGCACCCGGCTGCTGTTCCGGCACGGCGGCTGGCAGCCGGGCAGCGAGGACGGCGTCCCGGCGGTGGCCGGCACCTGGGCCGAACTGCTGGTCCGGCTCAAGGACTACGCGCAGAGCGGCAAGGTGCAGCCGTACTTCGTCACCGGGCACCACCACGACGCCCCGTGAGCAGCCCGGGGAAGAGTTCGGGGAACAGCCCCGGTGAACAGCCCGTGAGCACCCCGCCCGAGCCCCGTGACGGTCCGGCCGCCGGTCGCCCGCCAGGGCGCCGTCCGGTGGCGGGATCGCGGCGGCGGGCCGAAGGTGGCGGTGTACCGCCGTCGTCCCGGCCGGGCCGTACCCCCACCGGGCCCGGCCGGGACGAGGGCCCGACCGCTCCGACCGTCCCGACCACCACAGCCGGCCACCACCGCCTCCGGGAGGCCCAGCAATGCCCGTAGTCACCGATCCGTACAAGCCCGGCACCCCGTGCTGGGTCGACCTGATGGCGAGCGACCAGCAGGCCGCGCTCGACTTCTACCGCGACCTGTTCGGCTGGCAGGGCGAGGTCGGCCCGGCCGAGTTCGGCGGCTACGCCGTGTGCATGCTCAACGGCCGGCCGGTCGCCGGGATCATGGCGCAGGCGGCGCCCGAGGGGCAGCCGACGCCGCCCGTCGCCTGGACCACCTACCTCGCCTCGGACGACGCCGACGCGGCCCGGGCGTCCATCACCGAGGCCGGCGGCACGGTCCTGTACGACCCGATGGACGTCGGCACGATCGGCCGGATGCTGGTCGCCGCCGACCCGACCGGCGCGGTGTTCGGGGTCTGGCAGGCGATGGACTTCATCGGCGCGGGCGTGGTCAACGAGCCCGGCGCACTGGTCTGGAACGAGCTCAACACCGCCGACACCGGCGCGGCCGGCCGCTTCTACCAGCCGGCCCTCGGGCTGCGCCCGGCCACCATCCAGGGCATGGACGGCTACTTCTCGCTCAACGTCGCCGACCGCACGGTGGGCGGCATGCAGGCGATCCCCGGCTACCTGGCGGCCGGCACGCCCTCGCACTGGATGACCTACTTCTCGGTGGACGGCGCCGACTCCACGGTGGACGCCCTGGTCAAGGCGGGCGGCTCGGTGATCCAGCCGGCCTTCGACATGCAGTCCGGCCGGATGGCGGTGGTCCAGGACCCGCAGGGCGCGGTCTTCGCGGTCATCGAGGCGCCCGAGGCGCAGATGCCCGACTCGCCGTAACGCCGTCCCGGCGCCGTGACGCCGCCCCGCCCCGGTCCGGCCCGGCAACCGGAAGCCGCCCTTCCCGCGACGCGCCGCCGGGAAATGGGCGGCTTCCCCCCGTTCCCGGGTAAGACTGCACCCATGCTGGGGCTACCGGACGACATCCGTGCTTTCCTCTTCGACCTCGACGGGGTGCTCACCCAGACCGCGAAGGTGCACGCCGCGGCCTGGAAGGACACCTTCGACGCCTTCCTGCGCGCCGAAGCCGCCCGCACCGGCGGCCAGTTCGTCCCCTTCGACGCCGTCACCGACTACGACACCTACGTGGACGGCCGCCCGCGCCTGGACGGCACCCGCGCGTTCCTGCGCAGCCGGGGCGTCGACCTGCCCGAGGGCACCCCGGACGATCCGCCCAACTCCCCCACGGTGCAAGGGATCAGCCGGGCCAAGAACGACACCGTGCTGCGGCTGATCCGGGAGCAGGGCGTCCAGGCGTACCAGGGCTCGGTCGACTACGTGCACCGGCTGCGCGCGGCCGGGCTGCCCAGCGCCGTGGTCTCCTCCAGCGCCAACTGCCGGGACGTGCTGCGGGCGGCCGGCATCGAGGAACTGTTCGAGGTGATCGTGGACGGCAACACCGCCAAGGCCGAGGGACTGCCCGGCAAGCCGGCCCCCGACACCTACCTGTACGCCGCCCGCGCCCTCGGCGTCGAACCCGCCCACGCCGCGGTCTTCGAGGACGCGCTCGCCGGGGTCGCCTCCGGCCGGGCCGGCGGCTTCGGCGCGGTGGTCGGGGTGGACCGCACCGGCCAGGCCGCCGAACTGCGCCGGGACGGCGCCACCGTGGTCGTCCAGGACCTCTCCGAGCTCCTGGGGGAGGAGAAGGCATGACTCCCGGGGACAAGAACTTCGCGATCGACCCCTGGCAGATCACCGAACAGGGCCTGGACCTGGCCTCGATGGCCCGCGCCGAGTCGGTCTTCGCGCTCTCCAACGGCCACATCGGCCTGCGCGCCAACCTGGACGAGGGCGAGCCGCACGGCCTGCCCGGCACCTACCTCAACGGCGTCTTCGAGCTGCGCCCGCTGCCGTACGGCGAGGGCGGCTACGGCTACCCGGAGTCCAGTCAGAGCGTCATCAACGTGACCAACGGCAAGATCATCCGGCTGCTGGTGGACGACGAGCCCTTCGACCTGCGCTACGGCGAACTCGTCAGCCACAAGCGCTGGTTGGACGTCCGCGAGGGCCTGCTGCACCGCGAGGCGGAGTGGACCTCCCCGGCCGGGCGGACGATCAGGGTGCGCTCCTCCCGACTGGTCTCGCTCACCCAGCGCGCCGTCGCCGCCGTCGAGTACAGCGTCGAGGCGGTGGACGGCCCGGTGCGGATCGTGCTCCAGTCCGAGCTGGTCGCCAACGAGCAGCTGCCCGGCGGCCCCGAGGGCGACCCGCGGGCCGCCGCCGTGCTGGAGGCGCCGCTGCAGCCCGAGGCGCACCACGCCAGCGGGACCAAGGCCATCCTGGTGCACCGCACCCGGTACAGCGGCATCCGGGTCGCGGCCGGGATGGACCACATCATCGAGGGGCCGGAGAAGTCCGACACCGTCGCCGAGGCCGACGCCGACCAGTGCCGGATCAGCGTCACCACCGTGCTCAAGGCCGGACAGCGGCTGCGGCTGACCAAGTTCATGGCCTACGGCTGGTCCGGCACCCGCTCGCTGCCCGCCGTCCGGGACCAGGTGGAGGCCGCGCTGACCGCCGCCCGGTACACCGGCTGGGACGGGCTGATCGCCGAACAGGCCGAATTCCTCCAGGAGTTCTGGGAGACCAGCGACATCGAGATCGAGGGCGACGTCGAACTCCAGCAGGCCGTCCGGTTCGCCGTCTTCCACGTCCTGCAGGCCGGCGCCCGCAGCGAGGAGCGGGCCATCCCCGCCAAGGGGCTGACCGGGCCCGGCTACGACGGGCACAGCTTCTGGGACACCGAGACCTTCGTCCTGCCGGTGCTCACCTACTGCCTGCCCGCCGCCGTCAACCAGGCCCTGCGCTGGCGGCACACCACCCTGCCGCTGGCCCGTGAGCGGGCGGTCCAACTCGGCCTGTCCGGCGCGGTGTTCCCGTGGCGGACGATCCGCGGCGAGGAGTGCTCCGGGTACTGGCCGGCCGGCACCGCGGCCTTCCACATCGGCGCCGACATCGCCGCCGCCGTCGCCCGCTACGTCCGGGCCACCGGCGACGCGGAGTTCGAGCGCGAGTACGGGCTCGAACTGCTCGTCGAGACCGCCCGGATGTGGCGCTCGCTCGGCCACCACGACGTGGCCGGGAGGTTCCGCATCGAGGGCGTCACCGGCCCCGACGAGTACAGCGCCGTCGCGGACAACAACGTCTTCACCAACCTGATGGCGCAGACCAACCTGCGCGCCGCGGCCGAGGCCGCCGTCCGCAACCCGCACGAGGCCGCGCTGCTCGGCGTGGACACCGAGGAGACCGCCGCCTGGCGCGACGCGGCCGCCGCGATGTACATCCCGTACGACGAGGACCTCGGCGTGCACCCGCAGGCCGACGGCTTCACCCACCACCAGGTCTGGGACTTCGAGCACACCCCGCCGGAGAACTACCCGCTGCTGCTGCACTACCCGTACTTCGACCTGTACCGCAAGCAGGTGGTCAAGCAGGCCGACCTGGTGCTCGCCATGCAGGTCCGCGGCGACGCCTTCACCGACGAGCAGAAGGCCCGCAACTTCGCCTACTACGAGCGGCTGACCGTCCGGGACTCCTCGCTCTCCGCCTGCACCCAGGCGGTGATCGCCGCCGAGGTCGGCCAGCTCGACCTCGCCTACGACTACACGGCCGAGGCCGCGCTGATGGACCTGCACGACCTCGGCGGCAACACCCGCGACGGCCTGCACATGGCCTCGCTCGCCGGGGCCTGCATCGCCCTGGTGGCCGGCTTCGGCGGGCTGCGCGACCACGGCGAGGCGCTCTCGTTCCGGCCCCGGCTGCCGTCCGGGCTGATGCGGCTGAGCTTCTCGCTGCTGGTGCGCGGGCACCTGCTCGGCGTCGAGATCACCCACGAGCGGACGACGTACACGCTGCGCCGCGGCGAGGTCCTCCACGTCCGGCACGACGGCGAGGCGGTGCAGGTCAAGTCCGGTGCCCCGGTCACCCTGCCGACCACCGCCCCGCCCGCCCAGGAGCGGGTCGCCCAGCCCCCGGGCCGCGAACCCGGCCGCCGCAAGCCCCAGGCCGGCCTCGCGGCGGGCAAGCTCGGCCAGCAGGACCACCTGGCGGCCGAGTAGCAGCCCGCACCCCGCTCCCGCCGCCTCACCCGTTCGCCCCGCCCCGGCTGCGCCGCCCCCGGCCGCCCCGGAGAGTGCTGGTGTCCCGTGGAGCCGCCCCAGCGAAGGAGTCGCCGCCGTGCCGAGCGTGGCCGAACAGATGGTGGAAGTGCTCCGGCAGGCCGGGGTGGAGCGGGTCTACGGCGTCGTCGGGGACAGCCTCAACCCCGTCGTGGACGCCATCCGGCGGGCCGACGGCATCAGCTGGGTGCACGTGCGCAACGAGGAGGCCGGCGCCTTCGCGGCCGCCGCCGAGGCCGAACTCTCCGGCCGGCTCGCGGTCTGCGCCGGCTCCTGCGGCCCCGGCAACACCCACCTCGTCCAGGGGCTGTACGACGCCCAGCGCAGCGGCCTGCCCGTGCTCGCGCTCGCCTCGCACATCCCGTCCGGGCAGATCGGCACCGGCTTCTTCCAGGAGACCCACCCCGAGCGGGTGTTCACCGACTGCAGCACCTGGTGCGAGATGCTCTCGACCCCCGCCCAGCTGCCCCGCCTGCTGCGGGTCGCCGTCCAGCACGCGCTCGGCTCGCACGGCGTCTCGGTGCTCGCCTTCCCCGGGGACGTCGCCGCGCTCTCCGCCGCCGCCCCCACCGGCACCAGCCACTTCCTCACCGAGCAGGCCGTCGCCGCCCCGCCCTGGTCCCAGGTGCGGGAACTGGCCCGGCTGCTCAACGCCGCCCGCAAGGTGGTGCTGTTCTGCGGCGCCGGGGTGCGCGGGGCGCACGCCGAGGTGATGGCCGCCGCGCAGGCCCTGAACGCGCCGATCGGCCACTCCCTGCGCGGCAAGGAGTGGATCCAGTTCGACAACCCGTACGACGTGGGCATGAGCGGCCTGCTCGGCTACGGGGCCTGCCACGAGGCGCTGCACTCCGCCGACCTGGTGGTGCTGCTCGGCACCGACTTCCCGTACGACTCCTTCCTGCCGCAGGCGCACACCGTCCAGGTCGACCACGACGCCACCCGGCTCGGCCGCCGCACCGCCCTCGAACTCGCCGTCCACGGCGACGTGGCCGCCACCCTGCGGGCCGTGCTGCCGCTGCTCGACGCCAAGCGCGACCGCGCCTTCCTGGACGGGATGCTGCGCAAGCACTGCCGGTCGCTGGAGGACGTGATCGGCGCGTACACCCGGGACATCGAGAAGCACCTGCCGATCCACCCCGAGTACGTCGCCTCGGTGCTCGACGAGGTGGCCGCCGAGGACGCCGTGTTCACCGTGGACACCGGCATGAACAACGTCTGGGCCGCCCGCTACCTCCAGCCCAACGGCCGCCGCCGGGTGATCGGCTCCTTCCTGCACGGCTCGATGGCCAACGCCCTCCCGCACGCGATCGGCGCCCAACTCGCCTGCCCCGGGCGGCAGGTGGTCGCGATGGCCGGCGACGGCGGGATCGGCATGCTGCTCGGCGAGCTGCTCACGGTGGCCAAGCACCGGCTGCCGGTGAAGACGGTGGTCTTCAACAACGGCGCGCTCGGCATGATCAAGCTGGAGATGCTGGTCTCCGGCTACCCGGAGTTCGAGATCGACAACGGGGACGTGGACTACGCCGGGATCGCCCGGGCGATGGGCATCCAGGCCAAGCGGGTGACCGAGCCGGCCCGGGTCCGGGAGGTGCTGGTCGAGGCGCTGGAGCGGCCGGGCCCGGCCCTCGTGGACGTGGTCACCGACCCCAACGCGCTCTCCATCCCGCCGCACATCACCGCCGCCCAGCTAAAGGGCTTCGCGCTGGCGGCGGGCAGGACGGTGCTCTCGGGCGGCGTCGGACGCATGGTCGACCTGGCCCGGAGCAACCTGCGGAACATCCCGCGGCCGTGAGTGGGGGCCGGTCGGGCGTCTGTCGGAGAGGTCTTGCCTCTGAGGCAAAATTCTTGCCCGTGCGGCACGGCGGGTGTCCACTGGACACATGACCAGCAGCTCCACCGGCGCCGCCGCAGCAGGCGAACAGCTCGACGACCAGGAGGTCGCCGGCCTCGCCGCCCGTCTCCGTGAGCACCGGCTCAGCAGCCGTCTCACGCTGGAGGTGGCCGCCGGGCGGGTCGGGCTCTCCCCAGCCTATCTGTCCCGACTGGAAACCGGCCGCCGGCAGCCCTCGCTGCCCGTCCTGCTCGGCCTCGCCCGCGCGTACGGGACCTCGGTCTCCGGCCTGCTCGGCGAGACCCTCGCCGAGCCGGACCCGATCGTCCGCGGCGGCGCCATCGAACCCGGCCGGGCCGGTGGCTGGGGCTACCGCCGGGCCGGCGCCCCCGGCCGCGCGATGCAGGCCCTGCGGGTGCACGTCCCGCCGGGCGTGCAGGACACGGTGGTCCGGGTCCACCCGGGCGAGGAGTGGCTGTATGTCCTGAAGGGCGCGCTCCGCGTCACCCTCGGCGACCGCGTCCACCACCTCGCGGTGGGCGACTCCGCCCACTACGACTCGCTCACCCCGCACTGCATCGCCGCAGAGTCGGACAGCGGCGTCGAACTGCTCTTCGTCCACACCCTGCTGCAGAGCCCCGGCGGCGAACTCTGCCTCGGCGGCGGCCCCGCCGCCGTTCACTGACCTGCCGTCAGAACACCCCGGAGGAGATCACCATGGCCGATCCCACCACCACCGTCACCCCGGCCGCCGACGCCGAGAACCCGGCCGCCGGTGCCGACACTCCGGCCGGCCCGAAGACCATGGACGCCGGCAAGTGGGCCAACAAGCGGGTCTACCACCGCCTGGTGCTCTACACCGTCGGCTGCCACCTCTTCGCCGGGTTCATCATCCTCCTGTTCCAACTCGGCAGCCGGAACAAGTAGTTCACACCCCGAACCGTCCGCCCGCCCCCACCCCCGAGGGGGCGGGCGGACCGCCGCTCCCGCACCGGCCCGGCCACCCGCACTCCCCTCTCCCGCTCAGGCCCTGCACAGCAGTTCGCAGAGGGCCTGGACCGCCGCCGGGAAGGCGTGGTCCGGTGAGGTGGCGTAGCCGATGACCAGGGCGGTCGGGGCGTCGGCGGGGGACGGGGTGGTGCGGTGCCAGGCGAGGCCGTGGAGGGCGAGGCCGGCCTGCTGGGCGCGGGCGAGGAGTTCGGGTTCGGGGGTGGAGCCGGGCGGCAGCCGGATGACGACGTGCAGGCCGGCCGCGATGCCGGTGACCCGGACGTGCGGGGCGTGTTCGGCGAGCGCCGCGACCAGGTGGTCGCGCCGGCGCCGGTAGTGCAGCCGGCAGCGCCGTACGTGACGGTCGTACGTGCCGGAGGTGATCAGTTCGGCGAGCGTCAGCTGGTCCAGCACCGGGGACATCGTGTCGGCCAGCGCCTTCAGTCGGGCGACCGGCTCGACCAGCGCGTCCGGCAGGGCCAGCCAGGCCAGCCGCAGGCCCGGCGCGAGGCTCTTGGCGGCCGTCCCGGCGTACACCACCCGTTCCGGGTCCAGCGCCTGCATCGCGCCGAGCGGCTGCCGGTCGTAGCGGAACTCGCCGTCGTAGTCGTCCTCGATGACGTACCGGTCCTGCTCCCGCGCCCACCGCACCGCCTCCGCCCGCCGGTCGGCGGAGAGTGCCGCGCCGGTGGGGAACTGGTGGGCGGGGGTGAGGAGGACGGCGCCGGCCCGGGGGTCGAGCCGGTCGACCAGGGCGCCGTCCGCGTCCAGCGGCACCGGGGCGGTGGCGAGTCCGGCGGCCCGGGCGACCGCGTGCTGCGGCGGCAGCCCGTACTCCTCGACGGCCAGCGTGCGGGCGCCGCGTTCCCGCAGGGCGGCGCAGAGCAGGCCGAGGCCCTGGGTGACGCCGGTGCAGACGAGCAGGTGGTCGGGGTCGGTGCGCACCCCGCGGACCCGGGCCAGGTAGTGGGTGAGCGCCTGCCGCAGTTCGATCCGGCCGAGCGGGCTGCCGTAGTCGAGGGCCTCGTGCGGCGCGGTGGCGAGGGCGCGGCGGGCGGCGGCCAGCCAGGCGGTGCGGGGGAAGAGCGAGAGGTCGGGCCGTCCGGACATCAGGTCGTACCGGGCGGTCTGCCGCGCCCGTACCGCCCGGGGGGCCGGCCGCCGGCCCTGGACCGGTTCCGGGACCGTCCGCCGGGCGACGGTGGTGCCGGAGCCCTGCCGGGAGCTGAGCCAGCCCTCGGCGGTGAGCTGGCCGTACGCCTCGACCACGGTGTTGCGGGCGATCCCGAGGTCCTCGCCGAGGGCCCGGGAGGACGGCAGCCGGGTGCCGGGGGTGAGCCGCCCGTCCTGGACGGCCTCGCGCAGCGCGTCCTCCAGGGCGGCCCGCAGTCCGGCGCCGGCGGCCCGGCGCTCGGTGAGGTCCAGGTGCAGGTCGCCGCCGAAGGTGGTCCAGGAGGTGGTCCGGGAGGTGCTCACGGCCTCCATTCTCGCCTGTCGCCAGGGGGCGCGGGCGGGGTCGCCGGGTGGCGCCGGCGGGCTCCTCCTCATCGTGTCCTCCCGGTCGGTTAGCGTCCGTCACTGGACCGACGGATCCCGACCCGAGGATGTGACAGGGTGAGCGAGGAGAACCTCCCGGCCGAACCGGCTGAAGCAGTCGAACCGGCTGAACTGGCCGAACTGGCCCGGCGTTTCGAGGCGGAGCGCCCCCGGCTGCGGGCGGTGGCCTACCGGATGCTCGGGTCGCTCGCCGAGGCCGAGGACGCCGTGCAGGAGGCCTGGCTGAAGCTGGGCCGCAGCGATGTGGGCGGGGTGCGCAACCTCGGGGCGTGGCTCACCACCGTGGTCGGCCGGGTCTGCCTGGACCAGTTGCGTTCCCGCGCCTCCCGCCGGGAGGATCCGCTGCCCGAGCAGGAGGGCCGGGTGCGGCTGCCGGACCCGGTGGTCGGCGGGCTGTCGGCGCTGGACCCGGTGCACGAGGTGCTGGTCGCGGACTCGGTCGGGATCGCGCTGATGGTGGTCCTGGAGACGCTCTCCCCGGCGGAGCGGGTGGCCTTCGTGCTGCACGACATGTTCGAGGTGCCCTTCGACGGGATCGCCGAGGTGCTCGGCCGGACCTCCGCCTCCACCCGGCAGTTGGCCAGCCGCGCCCGCCGCCGGGTCCAGGGCGCGACCCCGGCCGCGGACTCCGACGACGCCCGCAAGCGCGAGGTGGTGGAGGCCTTCCTGCGGGCCGCCCGGGGCGGGGACTTCGACGCTCTGCTGACGGTGCTCGACCCGGACGTGGTGGCCCGGTCGGACGGCGGCACGCTGGTGCCGAGCGTGCTGCGCCGCGGTGCGGCGGACGTCGCCTCGCAGGCGATCGCCTTCGCCCGGTTCGCCGCCGACGGCCGGCTGGTGCTGGTCAACGGCTCGCCCGGGGTGGTGTCCTTCGCCGGGGGCCGTCCGCTGTCGGTCATGTCGTTCACCGTGCACGGGGGCCGGATCACCGGGCTGGACATCCTCACCGACCCGACCCGGCTGGCCGCCCTGGGCCTCACCACCGGCTAACCCGGAACCGCCGGGGGCGCCCGGGCGCGGGCGGGGCGCCCCCACCGTTCCTCCACGTGGTGTTTCCCGTCGCTTTCCGGGCCGCCGTCACACTCGCGCGCTACGGTGCCGCCCATGGCGAACTTTGTGCTGGTGGCGGGCGCCTGGCTCGGCGCCTGGGCGTGGGACGAGGTCGTGGCGGAGCTGCGCGCGGCCGGGCACGGGGCGTACCCGCTGACGCTCTCCGGGCTCGCGGAGAAGCGCGGCGCGCCCGCCGGGCAGCAGGCGCACGTGGCGGACGTCGTCGCGGAGGTGGAGCGGCTGGA
The DNA here is from genome assembly GCF_042268845.1 of Kitasatospora sp. NPDC056273. NCBI lineage: Bacteria > Bacillati > Actinomycetota > Actinomycetes > Kitasatosporales > Streptomycetaceae > Kitasatospora > Kitasatospora sp. NPDC056273. Next base: position 35,783 of record NZ_JBHJSJ010000048.1, read on the forward strand.
CCTGCGCGAGGTGGTGCTGGTCGGGCACAGCTACTCGGGCATCCCGGTGGGCCAGGCCGCCGAGCGGATCGGCGGGCGGCTGGCCGGGCTGGTCCTGGTGGACTCCAACGTGCCGGTGGCGGGGGAGTCCTTCGCCGACCAGCTGCCGGAGCCGGCCGCGCTGCGGGCCGACCTGGCCGCGCACGGGGGCTGGTGGCCGCCGCTGCCGCCGGCCGAGTTCGCCGAGCAGGGGCTGACGGTCGGGCAGATCGCCCGGATCGCCGCGGGGGCGACCCCGCACCCGGGCCCCTCACTGACCGAACCGGCGTTCCTGGAGGGCCCGTTGAGCGCTCTCCCGGCGGTGTACGTGAAGTGCCTGATGGACTGGCCGGAGCCGCCGCCGGTGGTCGCCGGGCTGGTCGCGGACGGCCACTGGCGGCTGGTGGAGCTGGACACCGGGCACTGGCCGATGTTCTCCCGGCCGGCCGACCTCGCCGGGATCCTGGGCGAGGCGGCCCGTACGGCGAAGAGCGGTGGCCGGACGGCCCGCAGCGGCGGCCGGACGGCTCAGAGCGACAGGTAGACCGCGCTGCCGACGCCGGCCAGGAAGCAGTACAGCGCGAACGGCGTCAGGCTGCGGGTCTCGAAGTACCGGGTGAGGAACCGCACCGAGACGTAGCCGGCCACGAAGGCGGCGAGGCTGCCCGCGAGGACGGGGCCGAGCACGCCGGAGTTCTCCGGCCTGAACAGCTCGGGCACCTTGAGCACCGAGGCGGCCAGGATGACCGGGGTGGCGAGCAGGAAGGAGAACCGGGCGGCGTCCTCGTGGTGCAGTCCGCGCAGGATGCCGGCGCTCATGGTGACGCCGGAGCGGCTGATGCCCGGGAACAGCGCGAGGATCTGCGCGGCGCCGATCCAGGCGCCCTGCCCGTAGCCGAGCCTGGTCAGCCGGTGGTCGGAGGCGATCGCCGGGTCCAGGCCCGGCTCGTCGGCGGCGTGTCCGGCGGAGTGTCCGGCCCGGCGGCGGCCGGTGCCGCCGCGCTTGAGCCGCTCGGCGCCGAGCAGCACGAGCCCGTTGAGGGCGAGGAAGACCGCGGCCGGGACGGGCTTGCCGAGCGCGTTGCGCAGGGCCTTCTCCAGCGCGAGGCCGGCCACGCCGACCGGGATGGTGGACAGGACGAGCAGCCAGGCGAGCTTCTCGTTGCGGGTCTCCACCCGGCGGTGCCGGATCGAGCCGAACAGCCCCTCGACCACCCGGACCCAGTCCTTGCGGAAGTAGACCACCAGGGCGAGCGCGGTGGCCAGGTGCAGGGCGACCAGGGCGGCGAGGTACGAGGAGCCCTCGGCGGTCATGTCGAGGTCGTGCTGGATCCGCCCGCCGACCAGGGCGGGCAGCAGGATGCTGTGGCCGAGGCTGGAGACCGGGAAGAGTTCCGTCACGCCCTGGAGCAGGCCGACGCCTATCGCTTCCGGGTAGGTCAGGGTCGACATCGCGCACCTTCGCTCGGGGGTCGGTGGCCGGCCGGGTCGGGGGCCCTCGCGAAGCTACTACGCGCATGTAGACGTTCGGCAGCCCCGCCGTCGGAAGTTCACCGACCGTACGGCTGCGGGACACCGGGGGCGAGGTGCCCGATCAGCGCCGCCGCCACGGAGGCCAGGACGGTGGCGGACGGGACGGCCCGGTGCGCCGCGTCGCCGAGCAGGACGACGGCGGTCACCGCGGCCGGCATGCCGGCCAGCGGCAGGGCGACGGTCAGGACGGCGAGCAGGCGGCGGGGGCGGCGCGGGGGGTCCGGGCGGGTCACGGCGGTCTCCTTCGGGCTCGACCCGGGCCACGATGCCGCCTCCCGCAGCGTCAGGTGCAAGCCCTTTTCCCGCCGCCGCCCGCCGCGACCCGGCGGGTCAGCCCGTCGCCACCCGCCGCCACCCCGGCCCGTCCGCGGCCACCGGTGCGGCCGCGAAGTCGTAGCGCAGCAGGTCCGGCCCGAGCGCGAGCAGCGAGATCGACGAGGAGCCCCAGATCCGCCCGTCGCCGAAGTCGCGCCGCTGGATCAGCGCGGCGTCCGCGTCCGGCGCCAGCCCGTCCCCGGCGACGATCGGCAGCCATCCGCCCCAGGCCGCGGCGGCCGGCCCGTCGGCGGTCGGTTCGGGCCGGGGTTCGGCGGTGAGGCGGGACCGGAAGTGGGCGGCCCGCGCGGCCATCAGGTCGCGGATCCGCTCGGAGGTGGTCCGGTCGGCCGCCCGGCCCTCCAGCCCGTCGTTGAGCACCACGCTCAGGCCGGACGGCAGTTCGCGCTCCTCCAGCCGTCCGCCGCTCCAGCTGGACACCCGGGCCCCGTCGGCCCGGACCAGGACGAGGTGGAACGGGTCGTACGGGGTGAGGTCGAGGTGGCCGATGCCGCCCTCCCGGACGGCGGTGAGCGGCAGCCGGCCGCGGGTGCGCCGGGCCTCGGCGGGGGCGAGCGGGCCGAAGCCGTTCAGCAGGCAGGCGGCGGTGCGCCGGACGGGGTCGACGGCCAGCCAGGTGCCGCCGGCCGCGAGGTCCAGTCCGCCGAGCAGGTCGGGCCGGTCCGGCCAGTGGTGGTCCGGCGGCAGCCAGGCGCGGCCCAGGTACTCGTCCCGGACGGACAGCAGCAGCACCGGCACGGCCGCTTCCGGCTCGATGCTGACGAACGCCGTGCACACGACCGGGCCCCCTGACCTCGTCCTGTCGGAGACCCCCTGGCGGTGATCTCCTGCCGGCGATCCTCGCACGGTCGTTCGCACGCCGGAAGTGGCCCAAGGAACGCGTGGCCGAACGCACCAGGACGGCAGGCCACCCCGCTCCTAGGCTGGCGACCATGACGACGAACGAGACCACGCGCGCGACCGCGGACGGGACGGCCGGTACGGACGGCGCCCCGGTGCCCGCCCCCGAGCAGCGCCTGCTGATGCACAAGCTCGCCCCCGCCTACTACCAGGCGATGGTCGCCGTGGACCGGGCCTCCCGGGAGGGCGTCGACCCGGTCATCGCCGAGCTGGTCAAGGTGCACGCCTCGATGCTCAACGGCTGCGCCTTCTGCATCGACATGCACTCCACCGACGCCCGCAAGCACGGCGAGCAGGACCACCGCCTGGTCTCCCTCCCGGCCTGGCGCGAGACCCCGTGGTTCACCGCCCGTGAGCGCGCCGCCCTGGCCCTCACCGAGTCGGTCACCCTGCTGACCCAGGGGCACGTGCCGGACGCCGTGTACGCGGAGGCCGCCGCGCGGTTCGACGAGACCGAGCTGGCCCAGCTGATCGCGCTGATCGCCACCATCAACGCCTGGAACCGGATCGGCGTGTCCACCCGCATGAGCCCGGCCGCCAGGTGAGCGCCGCGGACCCCGCCGTCCGGCGGGAGCGGGCCCGGCTGCTGCGGGAGCTGCACCGCCCGGGCGAGCCGCTGGTGCTGGCGAACGCCTGGGACGTGCCGAGCGCCCGGCTGGTGGCCGCCGCCGGGGCGCGGGCGGTGGCGACGGCCAGCGCGAGCGTGTCCTGGTCGCTCGGCAGCGCGGACGGCGGCGGCGCCGACCCCGGGCAGGTGCTGGCCCGGACCGCCCAGGTGGTCCGCGCCGTCGACCTGCCGGTCACCGCGGACCTGGAGGGCGGCTACGCGGACACCGCCGCCGGGGTCGGGGAGACGGTCGCCGCGCTGCTCGCCACCGGTGCCGTCGGGGTGAACCTGGAGGACGAGGGGCGCCCCCCGGCGGAGGCCGCCGAGCGGATCGCGGCCGCCCGGGCCGCGGCGGACGCGGCCGGCGTGCCGCTCTTCGTCAACGCCCGGACGGACGTGTTCCTGCGCGGGATCGGCGCCCCGGAGGGCCGGCTGGACGACGCGGTGCACCGGCTGCGGGCGTACGTCGAGGCGGGCGCGGACGGGGTGTTCGTCCCCGGGGTGTCCGACCCGGAGACCATCGCCGCCCTGGTCGAGGCCGTCCCGGCGCCGCTGAACGTGCTGGCCGGCCCCGGCTCCCCGGCGGTCGCCGAGCTGGCGAAGCTCGGCGTGGCCCGGATCAGCCTGGGCCCGGGCCTGGCCGAGGTGGCGTACGCGGCGGTCCGCCGGGCCGCCGAGGAGGTGTACGGGAGCGGCACGTTCACCGCGCTCGCGCAGGGGCTGGGCTACCCGGAGCTCAACCGGCTGTCCGCGCTCTGAACCCGGCGGCCTGAGCGCCGCGGGTCGAGCGGTCGTCGTGCGTCGGGTGGCGTGGGCGGCCGGCCGTTCGGGGGTCGGCCGGCCGCCCGCGCTCCGGTGGCGGAGCGCCGGGTCAGTTCAGGATCTGCCCGCTGAGCCCCGGGTGGGCCATCTGGTTGGTCCCGATCGCCTCGATCTCGTTGGCGGGCTTGCCGAGCAGCGGGAGCTTGCCCACGGTCCGCAGGGCGAGGTCGCCCGGGGAGACTTCGAGGCCGTCGGTGAGCCCGCCGGTGGCGTCCGGCGAGGAGGCGGTCTGGGAGGTGGCGGAGGCCGCCGGGACGGCGAGGGCGAGGCCCGCCATGGTGAGGGCGGCCAGGGTGGCGAGTTTCTTCATGCCCTGCCGAACGACCCGGACCGCCCTCAGGTAACCGGTCGGCTCAGACCGTCACCCACAGGGTGCGCACGCTGTTGCTGACGAACGAGGCGATCGGCTCGTCGGTCCGGCCCTCCGCGAGGGCCAGCCCCGGGAAGCGGGTGAACAGGTGCCGCAGCGCCGTCTCGGCCTCCATCCGGGCGAGCCCGGAGCCGAGGCAGAAGTGCGGGCCGTGGCCGAGCGACAGGTGCTTGGCGGGCTGCCGGGTGAGGTCGAAGCGGTCCGCGTCCGGGTGGTGCCCGGAGTCCCGTCCGGCCGCCGCGTAGGAGGCCAGCAGCGCCTCGCCGCGCCGGATCACCACGTCGCCGACCGCGATGTCCTCGCTCGCGTAGCGCAGCGGGAACTGCCCGACCGGGGAGTCGTAGCGCAGGGTCTCCTCGACCACCGCCGACCACGGCTGCTCCCCGTCCAGGACGAGCCGCAGCTGGTCCGGGTGGGCGAGCAGGGCGCGGACGGCGTTGGTGATCAGGTTGAGCGTGGTCTCGTGACCGGCGACCAGCATCAGCAGCAGGGTGCCGACCAGCTCGGCCTCGCTGAGCCGGTCGCCCGCCTCGTGGACGGCGATCAGGTCGGTGGTCAGGTCGTCGCCGGGCTCGGCCCGCTTGGCCGCCACCACCGAGGCCAGCAGCGCGTTCAGGCCCCGCTGCGCGGCCAGCGCCGCCGCCGGGGTGGCCGAACTGGAGACCATGGTGTCGGACAGCTCGTGCAGCTCGTCCTGCTCCGCCAGCCCGAGGCCGAGCAGTTCGCCGATCACCTGCATCGGCAGCGGGTAGGCGAAGTGCCGCCGCAGGTCGAACTCGCCCTCCAGCTTCGCGACCCCGTCCAGCAGCGCGACCGTCCGGGCCTCGACGGCGGGGGCCAGGTCGGCTATCCGGCGCGGGGTGAAGGCCTGCGAGACCAGTCCGCGCAGCCGCCGGTGGTCCTCGCCGTCGGCGGTGACCATGCCGGGGACGACGATGAAGTTGAGCAGCGGCCAGCCCTCCGGCAGCCGTCCCTCCCGGAAGGTCGTCCAGAGCCGGGCGTCCTTGCCGACCCGGGGGTCGGACAGCAGCGACTGGAGGGTGTCGTGGTGGGTTACCGCCCAGACCACCACCCCGCCAGGGAGCTCCACCAGGACCGCGGGGCCGGCTTCGCGGAGTCGGGCGTTCTCGCCGTGCTGGTCGCGGCCGAAGGGGTCGAGTCTGACGGGCTCGGCGCGGGTTCCGGATTCGGTGGTGGTGTCCATGCGGGCCTCTCGGGGGCGGGCGGGCGGGGCGGGGTGAAGGCGCTGTAGAGCACCGGGAGGGCGGTCAGGGCCCGGGACCACGGGGACGGGCGCCAGGCCAACTCGTTGGGCGGTACGGCCAGTTGGAGGTCCGGCAGGCGGTGCAGCAGGGTCTCGACGGCGGTCTCGACGATGATCCGGGCCGGGTGCTGGGCCGGGCAGACGTGCCGGCCCGCGCCCCAGGCGAGGTGGGCCCGGTTGCCGCCGAGCGAGCCCTGCGCGGCGGCCGAGACGCCCTGCGCGGCCGGGTCGGCGTTGGCCGCGGCCAGACCGAGGACGAGCATGTCGCCGGCGCTGATGTACTGGCCGCCGAGCACGGTGTCGCCGGTGGCCCAGCGGCCGGGGAAGTTCTGGGTGGGCGGGTCGCGCCAGAGCACCTCCTCCAGCGCGTCGGAGACGGTCAGCCGCCCGCCGGTGAGGGTGGCCCGGAAGCGCCGGTCGGTGAGCAGCAGCCGCAGCGTGTTGCCGGTCCAGTTGATCGAGGTCTCGTTGCCCGCGACCATCAGCACCACCAGGTGGTGCACCGCCTCCTCGTCGGTCAGCCCGGCCGGGTGGGCGAGCAGCCAGGAGGTGAGGTCGGCGTTGGGGGCGGCCCGGCGGCGGCGCACCAGGTCGACGAGCAGTGCCTGGAACTCCAGGCCGGCGCGCTGCGACTGCGCGCTGCTGTCCACGAAGTGGCTGATCAGCTCGACCACCCGGGGCCCGCTCTCCACCGGCAGTCCGACCAGCTGGGTGAAGACCAGCAGCGGCAGCCGGCGCGCGTACTGGGCGACCAGGTCGGCGGTGCCGTCCGGGCCCCAGCCGTCGATCAGCCCGTTGGCGGCGGCCTCGGTGGTGCCGCGCAGCTGGCGGTGGTCGATCTGGGCGAGGGTGTCGGAGACGGCGGCGCGCAGCCGCTGGTGCTCGGCGCCGTCCAGGTTGAGCAGGGTGGGCCGCCAGGAGGTCATCGGCAGCAGCCGGGAGTCGGCCGCCAGCCGGCCCTCGGCGGGCACCCGCCAGCGGCGCGAGTCCTTGGAGAACAGCGCCTCGTTGCGGGTGAGTTCGAGCAGTTCGGCGTAGCCGAGGACGAGCCAGGCCTCGACCCCGGGCTCCAGCTCGATCGGGGCGACCGGCCCGTAGCGCTCGCGCAGCCGGGCGTAGAGGCCGTGCGGGTCCTCGGCGACGGCCGGGCCGTACAGCGGCGTCAGCGGCACGCCCACGGGCAGCCCGCCGGGCCGTCCGCCGCCGTGGGCGACGGGGCACCCGGGGGCTCCCGGGTGTTCGGGGGAGGTCATCCCTGGAGCTCCAGGATCGAGTTGCGGTGCAGGTGGTCGACGAAGTCGATCAGCAGGTCGTAGGACTGCCGGCGGTCGCGCGCGTCGCAGTGCAGGATCGGCACCTCCGGCAGCAGGTCCAGCGCCGAGCGCAGCTCCTCCTCCGGGTAACTCGGCGTGTCCGGGAAGGTGTTGACCGCGACCGCGAACGGGATGCGCTGCTCCTCCAGCCGGCCGAGCACGTCGAAGCTCTCGTCCGGGCGGCGCAGGTCGACCATGGCGATGGCGCCGAGCGCTCCGCGCGACAGGTCGTCCCAGAGCGGCCAGAACCGCTGCTGCCCGGGCGTGCCGAACAGGTACAGCGCGAGCCGCGAGTTGAGCGTGATCCGGCCGAAGTCCAGCGCCACCGTGGTGGTGGTCTTGCCGGCGCGACCGGTGAGGTCGTCGATGCCGGCGCTGGCGGCGGTCATGGTCTCCTCGGTGCGCAGCGGGGTGATCTCGCTCAGCGAGCCGACCAGGGTGGTCTTGCCGACCCCGAACGGACCGGTGACCAGGATCTTGACCGCGCCCTGCACCGAGGAGGGCAGGTACTGCGGCCCGGCGGCGGACCCGGCGGCGTCCGTGGCGCCCGGTGCGTCCGGGGCGTCGGGGACGGCTTCAGCGGAGTTGGCGGAGGCCAACGAGCACCTCCTCCAGGAGGGTTGCGGGCAGGCGTTCGGCCTGGGGGACGGGCGGGAGCACCTGCACGGCGCCGAGGTCCCAGAGGTCACCGACCAGTACCTTGACGACGCCGAGCGGCAGCCCCAGGTGGGCCGCCACCTCGGCGACGGACAGCAGGCTGTGGCAGAGCGCGAGGATGCGCCGGTGCTCACGGTTGATCAGCTCGTGCTCGGGCAGGTCCGGCGGCTCGGGCAGTCCTAATGGTCCGGGCACGGCGCTGACCAGGCTCTCCACGGCCAGATCGGACCGGGTGGGGCGGCTGCGCCCACCGGTGATGACGTACGGCCGGACCGGGCCGCTCACCGGTGGCCCCCCGCCGCGTGGTCGACGCGCGGCGGGCTGGTGAGGTGGGTGCCGATCCGCTCGACCAGGACCTGCATCTGGTAGGCGACCAGGCCGGCGTCGACCGCCTCGCCGGCCACCACGGCCAAGTGCGCGCCGGCCCCGGCGGCGACGACGAAGAGGTAGCCGCCGCCGTACTCGATGATGATCTGGCGGGTGGCGCTGCCCGGTCCGCCGAAGCCCGTCGCGACGCCGCGGGCCAGCGACTGCAGTCCGGAGCAGGCGGCGGCGAGCCGTTCGGCGTCGTCGCGCGGGATGCCCGCGCTGCGGCCGATCTCCAGGCCGTCGTTGGAGACGACGACGGCGTGCTGGACCTGCGGGACGGCGATGATGTCGGCGAGCAGCCAGCCGAGATCAGGGGTGGTGGTCATGGAACTCTCCGGAGCGCTGGGGAAGTCGGGGGGAAGCGGGAAGGGAAGGGTTGGACTGGGCCCGGGCGGCGGAACGGCCGCTGGCCGTCCCGGCCTGGAACATCGCCATGAACGCCTGCGCGTCCCGGGCCGAGCGGTACGGCGGCGCGGGCGGCGGTGGGGGAGCGGCGTGCTGGGCGGGGCGGCCCGTGCGGCCGCGCCGGTGGCTCCGGCGGGGCAGCGGGGGAGGGGTGTCACCGGTCGCGGCGTGCCGGCCGGGCGGCGGGGTCTCCACCAGGGGGTGGCCGGCGGGAGAGGCCGGCCGGGGGCCGGGGTTGAACGCCCGGTCGTCCGACCCGAGGCCGGGGACGGTGGGCGGCAGCGGCTCGGTGAGCAGCGCGTTCGGCAGCAGCAGGACCACCCGTACGCCGCCGTACGGCGAGGGCGCCGAGCTGAGCGTGACCCGGAAGCCGTACTGCTCGGCGAGCCGGCCGACCGCGGCGAGGCCCAGCTGCGGCACCTCGCCGAGCCGGGAGACCTCCAGGGTGCTGCCGCCGGCCAGCGCGGCGGCGGCCTTGGCGACGGCCTGTTCCGGCATGCCGACGCCGCCGTCGTCGATCTCGATGACGGCGCCGTTGTGGACTGGCATCAGGGTGACGAACACCTGGGTGCTGGGCGGGGAGTAGCGGGTGGCGTTGTCCAGCAGTTCGGCGATCGCGTGGATCAGCGCCTCGGCGGCGGCGCCGACCACCGCGGTCTCGGTCCGGCTGCGCACCACCACGCGCTGGAACGGCAGGATGCGCGACTGGGCGCCGCGGACGACGTCCTCCAGGGAGACCGGTTCCGGCCAGTGCCGGCCGGCCCGCGCGCCGCACAGCACGGCCAGGGTCTGGGCCAGCCGGGCCTGTTGGGCGGCCGCGTGGTCGGCCTTGAGCAGGCCCTCCAGCAGCGTCGGGTCGTCGTGGGTGCGCTCCATCTCGTCCAGCAGCGCCTGCTGGTCGTGGGCCATCACCAGGATCCGGCGGGCGACGCTGAGGAAGGCCCGCTGGGTGGAGGCGGTGTGCTCCTGCTCCTGCTGGACGGCGGCGAGTTCGGCGCCGCGGCGGGAGAGCTCGGTGGCCAGCTGTTCCTGGACGGCGAGGAGTTCGCCGCGCAGCCGGTCGGCACGGCCGCGCTGGGTGACGGACACGGCGCGGTACCGCGCGGCGGCCACGAGGGCGAGGACGGCGAGTACGCCGGTTGCCGTTACGGACCACTGAGTCATCGTCACGCCGCGAATTCTAGGGTGATGATCCTACGAAGGTGTGAACGGATCTCGCCAAGTGACCGGATCTCGTCAATATCGAGTCAATTCGGCGTCAATCGGCAATCGTTCGACCCCGATCCCACCGCCTGACGAGGTATCGGAGCGGCCCGACCGGCACCGCCGGGAACGTCGGGATCGAGCCGCCCGGCCGGATCGCGTCCGGTGATGTGTGGGGCCTGTGCGCACGGTGTTACGGAAGGGGCGCCGTCCGGTGCAGGAGCAGCAGCGCCACGTCGTCCGGCCGGGACCGCCGCTCGGTCACGTTCAGGGTGAGCAGATCGGCCAGCCGCTCCAGCGCCGGCGCCGGACCGATCCGGCCCGGACCGGTCTGCCGCGCCCACAGTTCGAGCCCGCCGAGCATCCGCTGCACCGACTCGTCGTAGTCCTCCTCGCGGTCCTCGACCAGCCCGTCGGTGTACGCCAGCAGCGTCTCGCCGACCGCCAGCCGCTCCACCGCCAGCGGGTACGGCCGCTCCGGGGCCACCCCCAGCGGCGGCCCGCCCGGCAGCTCCAGCTCGACGGCCGCGGCGTCGGCGGTGATCCTCACCGGCGCCGGGTGCCCGGCCCGGGCCGCGGTCAGCACGCCGTCGGCCGGGTCCAGGGTCAGGTAGAGGCAGGTCGCGAACAGCTCGGTGTCCAGCTCGGCCAGCAGCCGGCTGGTGCGGGTCAGGGTGGCGGCCGGGTCGTGCCCGTCCGTCGCGTACGCCCGCAGCCCGCTGCGCAGTTGGCCCATCACCGCGGTGGCCTCCGCGTTGTGGCCCTGGACGTCGCCGATCACCAGCCCGATCCGGCCGTCCGGCAGCCGCAGCAGGTCGTACCAGTCGCCGCCGATCTGCATCCCCTCGGTGCTCGGCAGGTAGCGGGCGGCGCTGGCGATCCCGGCCAGCCGCGGCAGGGTGCGCGGGAGCATCGCCCGCTGCAGCTCGGAGGCCCGGTGGTGGTGGGTGTCGTACAGCCGGGCCCGCTCCAGGGACTGCGCCAGGATGCCGGCGAAGGCCGAGTACAGGGTGCGGTCCTCCCGGCTGAACACCCGCTCGGCGGCGAAGGTGATCAGGCACGAGCCGACCTGCTGCCCGGAGGCGACCAGCGGCAGCACCGCCCAGGCGGCCGGGGTGAGCGGGTCGCGCCGGGTGCGGGCGGCGGCGGGCTCGCTGAACAGCGGGGCGGAGCGGGCCAGCGAACGCTGCATCACGGACTCGGACAGGTCCGCCAGACGGGTGAGCTCGGTGCGGCGCGGGCCCCCGTACACGGTGTGCGAGACGGGCAGCAGCCGGCCCTCGTCCACCAGGTCCAGGACGATGCCGGCGGCGCCGAGCGCCGGGCGGGCGACGTCGGTGACGGCGGTGGTGACGTCCCGGACGGTCACCGCCCGGGACAGCGCCCGGGTGAGCGTCAGCAGCAGCGCCGTCCGGGCGGCGGCCGGGGAGTTCCGCCCCTCGGCCGGCGGCGGCTCCCGGTGCCCGGCCTCGGCCAGCAGCCCGGCGATCCGCACCGGCCGCCCGTGCACGTCCAGCATCACCTCGCCGGACTCCTCGACCCGGGCGACCTTGCCGCCGGGCCGCAGCACCCGGTAGCCGATCCGGTAGCGGCCGCCGGCGGCCAGCGCCTCGGCGAGCGCGGCCTGCACGTCCGGCAGGTCCTCCGGGTGGACCAGCCGGTCCAGCTCGGGGGCGGCGCCGTCCGGGGCGGGCGGGCGGCCCGCCAGCCGGAACGCCTCGGCGTCCCAGTAGCTCTCCCCGGTGACCAGGTCGCGCTCGAAGGCCCCGTGCCCGGCGGCCCGCACGGCCAGCGACAGCAGCGGGTGGGCCAGCCCGGCGGGGCGGCCGTCCGCCGCCCGCGGGTCCTCGGGTAACCGGACGCCGTACGGTGCCCGGGTGCCGTACGGGAGGTGGGCGTCGGCGTGGTCCAGCAGATGGGCCAGCCGGTGGGCGCAGGCCTCGGCGAGGGTCTCCAGGACGTCCAGGTCGCGGCGCGGCACGGTGCCCCGGTGGGCCAGCGCCAGGGCCAGCACACCGATCGGCCGCTCGTCCACGACCATCGGCAGGGTGATCACGGCGACCATCCCGGTGCCCATGCCGGTGTTCCGGTTCGGGTAGTCGACGCTGGTGTGCTCGGGGCTGAGCAGGTACGGGCGGCGCAGCCGCAGGGCCATCGCGGCGGGCAGCTCACCGGCCGGGTCGACCACGCTGTAGCGCTCGTGCGCCCAGTCCGGCAGCCCGTGCGAGGCGGTCAGCCGGAGCATCCCGGCGGAGTCCAGCAGGTACAGCGCGGACCCCTCGCCGGTGATCCAGCTCGGGCCCTCGGCCAGGACGGTGCCGAGCAGCTCGGCCGCGCTGGTGCAGCCCAGCAGCAGCCGCACGCAGCGCATCGCACTGCGCGCGGTCGGACTGCCGGCGGGCTCCAGGGGCACTGGTCCTTGATACCCCATTTCCCCCACCGGCGAAGGCCGACCGAACCGCCGCACCAGCACCACCGCCACCGCGGGAAGTCGGCCGGGCCGACTTCCTGCGCAGTGCCGCACTCGCCGCTCCGGCCGCTTACGCGGGCCAGGCGCGGAGGCCGGTGGTGAGGGTGGCGATGAGGCGGTCCTGGGTGGTGGCGAGGTCCTCGGTGAGCTGGAAGGCGCCGGCCGTGGTGAGGGAGGCGAAGCCGTGGGCGACGGAGCGCACGGTGCGGGCGGCGTGGACCGCCTCGGAGCCGTCGAGCCCGTACTCCCGCAGCACGGCGATGATCACGCCGACGAGCCGGGCGGCCGCCCGGGCCAGGTCGTCGTCGGGCTGCGGGGCCTGGGGGAGGGCGTTGTAGCGGTGCGGGTGCTCGGTGGCGTACGCGTGGTAGGCGCGCAGCACGGCGGCGACGGCGTCGTCCCCGCTGCGTCCGACGGCCGCCCCGGCCAGCCGGTCGGCGAGGTCCCCGGTGACCCGGACGGCGATCAGCCGCCGCAGTTCGGCGAGGCCGCCGCTGACGTGCTTGTACAGCGAGGGGGTGGCGACCCCGGCCCGGGCGGCGACGGAGGCCAGGGTGAGGGCCTCGGCGCCCTGCTCGTCGATGAGGGCGAGGGCGTGGTCGACGACCTGGTCGGGGGTCAGTCCTACGCGGGGCATGGGTTCGGGCTCTCCGTACGGATCAGGTCGGGCAGGGGCGGGCAGCGGACGGGCGGGGCTCAGCCGAGCTCGGCGAGGAACGGCAGCAGGGCGTCCGCGGTGGCCGCCGGGTTGTCGGCCATCGGGTAGTGCCCGGACCCCTCGATCATCGCCTTCCGCGCGCCGAGCGCGGCGGCCTGCCGGTCGGCGACCAGCTCCGGCTTCGGGAAGTCGGGGTCCTTGCTGCCCATGACGACCAGGGCCGGGCACCGCACCGCGGCCGTCCAGCCGACCGGCGCCGAGTCGCCGTGGACGTACCCGCGGGTGGCGGTCTTCCGGCCCGGGGTGCGCAGCGCGGCGACCAGCCCGTCCACGTACGCGTCGAAGTCGGCGGGCCTGGCGCCGGGGAAGGCCATCCGGCGCAGGTAGAAGCCCCAGGCGGCCGGCCAGTGGACGAGGGCGGCGCCCATCAGGCCCATGGCGCCGCGCATCAGGGCGCCCTGCGGCGGGTTCTCGACGAAGGCGTTGAGCAGGACGATCCCGGCGACCCGCTCGGGGGCGTCCCCGGCGGCCTTGACGACGGTGGCCCCGGTGTACGAGTTCCCGGCGAGGACGGCGCGCTCGATGCCGAGGTGGTCGAGCAGGGCGAGGACGTCGCCGGCGAGGGCGGCCGGGCCGTAGTCGTCCCAGGTGATCGAGGATTCGCCGAAGCCCCGCAGGTCCATGGTGACGACCCGGTGGCCGGCGGCGACGAGCAGCGGGCGCAGGTGCCGGTACGCGGCCCGGCTGTCGAGCATGCCGGGGAGCAGGACGACCGGGGTGCCGTCGCCCTGCCGGGTGTCGTCGTAGGCGATCCGGCCGCCGGGGACGGTGAGGTACTGGGTGCTCGGGGTGATGGTGCCGTTCATGGGGTCCTCCTCGGGCCGCCGGTGCGGGGCATCGGCGGTGCTGCCGATAGCCATAAAGCTAAGGCTAATAGCCTTAGCCGTCAAGCGGTCGGGCGTCGGAGGCGTCGGAGGCGACGGAGAAGAGGGGGAGGGGTGGTCAGACCCCTTCGACCTTGAACGGGTCGTGCTCGCTGAGCAGCTTCTCCAGCCGGGCCTGGTCCACCCGGGTGACCATGTCGTTGGACTCCTGCCGGTCCCGGATCACCTTCGCCAGCGTGAACGCGGAGCTGACCGTGAAGAGGAGGCCGAGTCCGAGGAAGGCCCGGGTCCACCCGCCGACCGGCAGGTAGATGATCCCCACGGCGAGGGCGGTGCCCGACAGGGCGAAGGACAGGACGGCCTGGAGGTAGTAGGCGGCCGTGGTGCGGGTCTGCATCGGTGCGCTCATGGCGTCAGGATGCTGCGGCCCGGCCGGGCCGCACATGAGTAGGCGTACTCAGATGGGGCCGTGCATGAGGGACCGTTCGTTGACGTCCGATCACCTGCCGCGGGGCTGCTCCGAACGGATGGCTTGGAATCAGAGCCTCCTAGGATTAACGTTTGATAACGCAGCGCGGTTGTCAACGCCGTACCCAGACGGCACCGTGCGCCGTCGCCTAATCCCACCGACCGGCCTCCGGGCAGGTCAGGGAGCCGGGGAACCACGTTCCTTGGGGTGAATCGGCGGGGCTCCGGCCCGGCCGTAGGAGACCTTCCTGCTCCGAACCCGTCAGCTAACCCGGTAGGCGCGAAGGAAGGAAAGGAGCGCGCCTCCGTGGCGTCGACGCACACCCCGGCACACCCGGCCGGCTTCGCAGCCGGTACCCAGCTCCTCGACCACCCCGGCCCGGACGGCCCCGAGGCCTTCGGCCCGGAGGACTTCGCCGCGGAGGCCGAGACCAACCGCCACCGGATGCCGCGTCAGACCCGCGGAACCTCCCCGCTGCTCGGCGTCACCGCCGTCGCCGCCACCCTGGGTGCCACCGGCTTCACCTCGGCGACCCCGGCCGCCGCCCCCGCCATCGAGGCCCCGGACGAGACGGCGGTCGCCCTCTCCGCCGACCCCGGCCTCGCGCTCGCCGCCCGCATCCAGAACCAGGCCGACAGCCAGCGCACCGCCGCCGAGGAGACCGCCCGGCTCCAGGCCGCCCAGGAGGCGGAGGCCAAGGCCGCCGCCAAGGAGGCCGAGGCCAAGCGCGCCGCCGAGGAGGCCGAGCGGGCCAAGGCCGCCGCCCTCACCCTCCCGGTGACGGACTACCGGCTCTCCGCCCACTACGGCCAGAGCGCCCGCTACTGGGCCAACCTGCACACCGGCCTGGACTTCGCCGCCGACACCGGCACCCCGGTCCACGCGCTCGGCCAGGGCACCATCACCTCGGCCGGCTGGGCCGGCTCGTACGGCTACCGGATCGTCGAGACCCTGCCCGACGGCACCGAGATCTGGTACTGCCACCTCTCCGCGATCACCAAGGGCTCCGGCAAGGTCGCCGCCGGCCAGCAGATCGGCAAGGTCGGCGCGACCGGCAACGTCACCGGCCCGCACCTGCACATGGAGGTCCGCCCCGGCGGCGGCGCCCCGGTCGACCCGGAGCCCTGGCTCCAGCAGCGCGGCCTCAACCCCTGACGCACCCGCCCTGAGGCACCCGCCCGGGCGGACCCAGCGCGAAGCCCCCGGCCCGGAGCACCAGCACCGGACCGGGGGCTTCGCCGCGGCGTCTCACTCCTCGGCGGGCAGCTGCGCCAGGTACGCCTCGATCTCCTCCTGGCCGGGCTCCGGCGCCAGCTCCGGGAACTCCGTCACCAGCAGCCGCGGCAGCCCCGGCACCGTCCACCCGCCGAACAGGTCGAGCGCCGCCTCGGCCGCCGCCTCCTCGAACCGCCCGAAGTCCCCGGCCAGTTCCTCCGGCATCGGCCGCCCCAGCGCGGTCAGCTCCGCCAGGTTGCGGTAGCTGCGCCGCATCAGGCCCTGCTCCAGCAGCCGCCGAGCGCCGTCCGTGGCCATGCCGACCGACAGCACCCGGCCCGGGCCCCAGCCCTGCTCGTCCGGCTCGTCCAGCCAGCCGGCCGGTGCCAGCGCCTCGTACGCGGCCAGCCGCTCCTCCTCCGGGAGCTCCCCGAAGCCGGCCAGCCAGTCCCGCACCGCGGCCGGGTCCGTGACGTCCACCCCGTACGCGTGCAGCAGCAGCGCGTACAGCCGGGGCCAGGTCACCAGGTCGGCGCGGCGCAGCAGCCCGGCCGCGACCTCGCCCTGCCACTCGGCCTCCGCGTGCAGCCGCTCCTGGCGCTTGGCGTTCAGCCGCCGGGACGCCCGCTGGTGGTCGACCAGCAGCCGGACGGCGTCGCCGTAGGCGAACGGGTCCTCCTCGGGCGCGGGTTGGACGTACAGGTGGAGCCGCTCGTACAGCAGGTGCTCCACCGCGTCGGAGGTCAGTTCGGGCCAGCCGTCGTGCATCCTGCCCTCGCCCAGCTCCAGCAGCGCCAGCACCGCGCGCAGCGGCCCCTCGGCCACCGGCGCGCGGCCCTGCTCGGCCGCCCAGGCGAGCAGGTCGGCGGCCTTGGTGCGCGGGGCGAGCCGCAGGTCTTCGTCGTTCATAGTCCGAACGGTAGCCGCCGGGCGGGGATAGGGTCGGCAGCCATGGTCCCCGTACGACTCACCGGCCCGCGCCTGGCCGTCCGCGAGTACCACCACACCGAGGAGGAGGTGGACGCGCTGCACGCGCTGTTCGGCGACCCCGAGGTCACCCGCCACCTGCCCTTCGGGCCGAGCGGCCGGGAGGACTGCGCCGACCAGATCGAGCTCTACCTGGAGGAGGCGATGGCCGAGGAGCGGGACACCTACCGGCTCGCCGTCACCAGGCTCGCCGACGCCGAGGAGCCCGGGGACGCGACGCCGATCGGGCAGGCCGCGCTCACCCTCGACGGGCACGGCGCCGCCGACCTCGGGTGCGTGCTGGCCCGCGGGTCCTGGGGCCGGGGCTACGCGGGCGAGACCGTCGGCCTGCTCGGCGACTTCGCCTTCGGCACCCTGGGCCTGCACCAGCTGACCGCCCGGACCGCCGCGGCCAACCCGGCCCCCGGCCGGGTGCTCACCCGGCTGGGCTTCCGGCCGGAGGGGCGGCCTCGGTCCGACGGGTCCGAGGGCGGGGTCCGGTCCGCCGGGTCCGCGGGCGGCGACCGGTCCGACGCGTACCTCTTCACGCTGCTCGCCGAGGAGTGGCCGGGCCCGGCCGCCCGGGTGGAGGGGGGTTAACCCCACCCCGGATCCGCCAGGCCTCCGGATCACGGCCGGGCGGCGCGTCCACCAGACTGGACGCAGTCAGCGGGACGAACGAGCGACAGACGACAGCACGAGGGGCCGGGGGCCGGGAACATGAGCAGCAGCCGCAGCGTGGAGGACCGGGAGTGGGACGTTCTGGGCGGTCGCGGTGACGACCCGCGCCCCGTCCGGGCCCGGCGGACCGAGCGGCGTCCGGCCCTGTGGCGGGCCCCGTTCTCGGCGTACTACTACCGCGAGGTCGGCTACGCGCTCACCGGTCTGCCGGTGGCGATCCTCGGCTTCGCCGTCGCGGTCACGATGTTCTGCTTCGGCCTCGCCACCTTCGTCACCGCGCTCGGCCTGCCCGTGCTGGGCGCCCTGACCGCCACGGCCCGCGGCTTCGGCCGGCTGGAGCGGGCCCGGGTGCGCGGCATGCTGGCCCTGGACGTCCCCGGCCCGGAGCCGGTGCGCCGGGTCCGCCAGGGCAGCTGGGGCGCGGTCACCGCGCGGCTGGCGGACGGGGCCGGCTGGAAGGCCGTGCTGTACCAGGTGCTGATGCTCCCCTGGGCGGTGTTCAGCTTCGCGGTGACGCTGGTGTTCCTGCTGCTCGGCTGGGCGGCGGCGCTCTACCCGCTGTACCACTGGGTCTTCCCGACCTACACCTCCTGGCACGGGTACCGAGTGTTCGACTTCTACGACAGCCACGACATCCGGCACGTGTACGACATCGAGGCGCCCTGGCAGATCGCCGGGCTCTCGCTCCTCGGGGTGCTGCTGGTCTTCCTCACCACCCAGCTGGTCCGCGGCCTGACCAACGTCAACCGGGCCGCCGCCCAGGGCCTGCTCGGCCGCTGACCGCCCGGCTCCACCCAGGCCCCGCCCGCGTCCCGGACCCCTCCCGGATGCGGGCGGGGCCGCTCCGTGTTCGGATGGCCGGGTGGCCGCCGGCCCTCACCCCGCCCTCCCGGACGTGCTGGTCACCTCCCGTCCGCTGGACGAGTACTGCGCCCTGTTCGGCCTCACCCGGGCCCGGCTCGCCGCCCTGCCCGGGCCGCTGCTGGACTGCCCCGGGGGCGCGGCCGGCCTGGCCGCCGAGGCGCGCGAACTGGGCTGCCGGGTGGTCGCCGTCGACCCGGCGTACGCGCTGCCGCCGCCGGTGGTCGCCGACCTCGCCCTGGCCGCCCGGGCGGCGATGGCCGCCTCGATGACCGCCCGCCCGTGGCTCCACCCCTCGCCCCGCCCGTACCGGCCCGAGCGGTACCTGCGCAGCTGGGACCGGGCCCGCCGGCTGTTCGCCGCCGACTCGGCCGCCCACCCGCAGCGGTACGTGGCCGCCGCGCTGCCCCGGCTGCCCTTCGCGGACGGCGCCTTCGCCCTCACCCTGAGCGGCTACCTGATCTTCGCCTACCCCGAAGTCTTCGGCCCGGAGCGCCAGTTGGCGGCGCTGACCGAGCTGGTCCGGGTCACCTCCCCGGACGGCGAGGTCCGGGTCCAGCCGCTGAACGACGGGCACGGCCGCCGCTGCGGCCACCTCGACCCGCTGCGGTACGCGCTCGGCGAGCGCCGGATAGCCAGCGAGATCCTCCGCTGTCCGGGGCCGGTGGACGGCCGCACCGTGCGGGTCCTGGTGCTGCGGGCCGCCGACCGGCGCCGCCGGTCGGCCGGGCAGCCGGTCATGTAATAGTCACTACTCCGGTTTGCCCCTATACTCGCCGCCATGATCGAGACGACTATCCGGCGCGCAGAGGCGACCGACGCCGACCGGCTCACCGACCTGATCCAGGCCTCCTCCGCCTACCACGGCGAGTACGCGCCGATGATCGACGGCTACCGGGTGACGCCCGACTACATCGCCGGCCACGAGGTGTTCCTCGCCCTCGACCCGGCCACCGACCAACTGCTCGGCTTCTACGGGCTGATCCGCGAACCGGCCGAACTGGACCTGATGTTCGTCGCCGACGAGGCCCAGGGGCGCGGCACCGGCCGCGAGCTGATCGCGCACATGCTGGAGCAGGCCCGCGCGGCCGGCATCGCCAGCGTGCTGGTGGTCTCCCACCCGGACGCCGAGCGCTTCTACCTGCGGGTGGGCGCCGAACGCGTCGGCACCTTCCCCGCGCACGGCAGGATCACCTGGGACCGTCCCGAACTGCGCTTCACCGTCCGGTAGTTCCTCCGGTCAGGAGGTTCCCGCGGCCGGCGGCCCGCCCGGCCCGCCCGGCTGGGCCGGTACGGCCTGCGGGGCGGGCCGGGCCGGCTGCTCCGGCACGAGGGCCGTCCCCTGGAGCCGGGACAGGATCTTCTCCGCCAGCCAGCTGCGGTCCGACCCGTACGGGATGCCCCGCGGGTCCACCAGCTGCGTCGCCACCGCGTCCCGCAGCCGCTGCGCGCCGGCGGCGGGCAGCCAGGAGAGCAGCCCCC
Source organism: Kitasatospora sp. NPDC056273 (assembly GCF_042268845.1). Lineage (NCBI taxonomy): Bacteria > Bacillati > Actinomycetota > Actinomycetes > Kitasatosporales > Streptomycetaceae > Kitasatospora > Kitasatospora sp. NPDC056273. The sequence goes on from NZ_JBHJSJ010000048.1 coordinate 55,266, forward strand.
GGGCGGCCAGCAGGGCGTGGTACTGCTCGAAGTCCGAGCGCGGGTGCTCGATCGCGTCCAGCACGCTCGGCAGGTCCGCCAGCGCCGGGTCGCCCTGCATCAGCGCGAGCGCCTGGATCCGCCGGCCCTCGGAGCCGTCCGCGAAGAGGTCCCGCACCTGGTCGGCGGTCAGCGCCGAGCGCCGCGCGGTCGAGCGGACCTCCGCCACCACGCCCTCCGGCCCGGCCGGCGCACCGGAGGCGGGCGGCAGCTGCCCGGCCAGGGCGGCCTGGCGCTCCGCGCTGCCGCCCAGCAGCCCGAGCTGCTGCATCGCGCGGACCCGCAGGTCGTCCGCGCCGACCTTGTCGCCGTGCCGGTCGCGGTCCTGCCCGGCGAGGAAGAGGTCCAGCGCCTGGTCGGTCTCGGTCAGCACCTGCGGCAGCGCCAGCCTGGTCACCAGCCAGCCGGCCAGGAAGCCGAAGACCAGGAAGTAGAGCACGAGCGCCGCCGCGAACGGCACCGCCTCCGGGCCGCCGCCGAGGGCGGGCGCCAGCGCCGTACCGAGGTCGTGCAGCCGCTCGCCGAGCGAGCCGAGCTGGGTCAGCCCGACGCCCAGCAGCACCTTGGTCAGCCAGTCCGAGACCTGCTCCAGATTGGTGTTCGGCGCGTACGAGCCCTGCGGCTCACCGGTGCCGCCACCGCGGACCCGGGGCACCCCGAACAGGAAGCCCAGCCCGCCGCCCAGCACCACCGAGGCCCCGACCACGACCAGTCCGCCGCCGAGCGCCTGCCAGGCGTGCTCCCGGCCGAGCGCGAACAGCAGCAGTCCGAGCAGCCCCGTCCCGGCCAGCACCCCGGTGGCGCCCCACCGCGCCGTCCGCAGGGCCGCCCCGCCGTCCCGCCGCCGCGCCTTCGCCATCGCCTACCCCCTGTGCCCGCGCCGCTCCGCTCCGGAACCCGCGCAGACTCTAGCGCCGCGGCCCCGCCCCGGACACGCGACGGCCCTCCCCGGACACGCCACGGGGAGCCTCCGGCGCAGTGCCGGAAGCTCCCCGGGAACGCAGACGACCCGCGGGCTGCTCCTCTACGCCGGCCCGTGCACTGGCCAGGCGCCGAGGCACCGGGGATGTACCGGTGAGCCCGCGGGCCGGGTGACTGCTGTGGATTTCGCCTGCCGGAGGCCTGGGGCCTCACCCTGCGCAGGCAGGGGCGGCTCTAGCGAGCAGCCACCTCACGCATCCTGACGGTACTCAACTCAGGATCACCTCCCTTCAGTGTGCTGCCAGCCTAGGCAGCGCTCCGGCCGGAGGCAACGGATTATTTCGCGGTCCCCGCGTCCGCCGCTCAGGCGGTCTTGAGCTGGTCCTTGAACTTGGTGAAGTCGATCGTGCTGTCGGCCGACGGGACCTGGACGGTCAGCGGCTTGTCGAACTCGCTGAAGTCGATCTTGCCGTTGCCGTCCTTGGCGCCGGCGTGCTCGATCCGCACCGGGTAGGGCTTGCCCTCGGTCGCGATCTGGAGGGTCGTGACCTCGCCCTTGGAGTCGGTGCTCTTCAGGCTGAAGGTCTTCACGCCGTTGACGTCGCCGGCGGAGCCCTTCTCGACCTTGTCGCCGCTGCTCTTGCTGTCGGTGATCTTCTTGCTGAAGTCGGCCAGGTTGCAGACCTTGGTGAGGGAGCCCATCGACGGGTCGCTCTCGAAGCCGGTCAGGTAGCGGCCCTTGAACAGCTCGGCGGCCTTGGCGCCGTTCGGGCCGCCCACGGCGGTCCAGAAGGCGGTGTCCGGCTTGACGTACGAGGTCTTGCCGTCGCTGATGATCTCGAACTTGCCCATGCCCGGCATCGCCATGGTGCCGGTGCACTGGCTCTTGCTGTCCATCGTCAGGTTCAGCTCCATCGCACCGTCACCGGTGTCGACGGTGCCCGCCATCTTGAGGGAGGTCGCGGAGGCCAGGGCCTCCTTGGCCTGCTTCTCGATGTCCTGGGCGCTGAGCTTGCCGGTGTCGAGCTTCTGCGCGGAGCCCGCCTTCCCGTCGCTCGTGGCACTGCCGCACGCGGCGGTGCCGGCGGCCAGGACGAGGCATATCGCGGCGGTGCTGACCAGGCGCTTCGACAGCATGTGGTGATTCCTGTCCGGGGTGACCCGTGCGGCCCCCCAATTGGATGAATTTTTCCTCAGTATGGTTCAGGTCCCTGACAGGTGATCGTCGGACGGGCCGCTGTTACAGCTTCGTGGCAGGACCGTGCCGCGCCCGTACCCGGACATGCGAAAGGCCCGGAGGAAGAATCCTCCGGGCCTTTCCGCTACTGAGTAGCGGGGACAGGATTTGAACCTGCGACCTCTGGGTTATGAGCCCAGCGAGCTACCGAGCTGCTCCACCCCGCGTCGGTAAACACAACAATACGTGGAAGTCGCCGAGATGGGAAATCGGTTCCCCGAGCACCTCTTGAAGGCACCGCTCGAGCTCCTCCTCAGGCACTTGTTCAGGGCACCCGGGCGGCCCGCCGCCGGGCGGGCGCCGCGTGCCGGCCCGTGCGGCACCTCGCCCAGGCCGCGAAGCAGACCAGCGCGGCGAAGCAGGGCACCATCAGCGCCCCGTACACCACCAGGAAGCCGTCCGTGCCGAGGTCGGCGGCGGCGTTCCAGGTGCCGTGCAGCGCCATCGCCAGCAGCAGCCCGGCCGGGACGGCCAGCCGGGCCAGCCAGCGCCGTGCGGTGGTGAGGGCGAGGGCCAGGCCGATCCCGGTGAGCGCGGTGAACAGCGGGTGGGCGAAGGGGGAGAGCAGGGCGCGCAGCACGAAGGTCTGCACGGTGCTGTCGAAGTCGCGCAGGCTGGGCGGGTCGCCGAGGCCGATGCTGTCCAGCCGCTGGCGCTGGTCGCTGGTGAAGGCCCGGCCCAGGTAGAGGGCGTTCTCGGTGAACGCGAAGCCGCAGGCGGTCATCCCGCCGAGCACCGCCCCGGCGGCCAGGGTGCGCGGCCGGGAGCGGCGGTGCGGCGCACCGGAGGGCGGGGCCGGGCGCAGGTAGGGCAGCGGCCGCAGGTACGGGCGCAGCCGCGGCCGGCCGCGGGCGTGCGGCCCGACCGGGTGGCGCGGGTACGGGCGGGGGCTCCGGGGCGCGGGCGACCGGCGCAGCAGCGGCGCGCAGGGGCGCCCGGTGCGGCGGCCGTGGCAGCGCAGCCGCTGGCCGAGCGGGAGCAGGAGCACCAGCAGGGCGGTGGCCTTGGCGGTCTCCTCGATCACCGGGGTGGCGATCCCGGCGCCGAGCAGCTCCCCGAACGGGCCCCGGTACCGGGACAGGTAGTTCGCCGTCCAGTTGTTGGCCAGGATGGCGACGGTGGTGGCCGCGCAGGCGCCCCAGCCGAGGCAGAACACGGTGTGCCGCAGCGGCACCCGGGCGGTGAGGTTGAGCCAGGCCAGGCCGCCGAGCACGAACGGCAGCGGCACCATCGCCAGGCCCAGGCCGACCAGCAGCCCGACGGTGCCGGTCTGCCGCTGGACGAGGTGCAGGATCAGCACCCCGCAGCCGATCAGGGTCAGTACGGCGGTCGCGGTGACCGAGGAGAGCGCCACCGAGCGGCTGCGGCCCGGTGGGGCTCCGGCGGCTCCGGGGGTGGCGGGGGCGGCGGGCGTCCGGGGCGCGACGGGGGTGACGGCCGGGGGCCGGGCCGCTACCGGGACGGCGGCGGTGCCAGGAGCGGGCAGCGGGCGGTGGGCCCGGTGCCTCCGGGGCCCCGGGATGGTCCGGGTGTCGCCGGTGCGCGGGACCGTCTCCGGTGCGCCGGCGGCGGCGACCGTCGTCCGACCGTTCGCCCGGAACCCGCCGCCGGACGGGCTGCCCATGCGGCACAGGGTAGGCCACGGCGGCGGCCCGCCGGGAGGACTCGGGACGAACCGTCCGTCCCGGTCCCGCCCGTACGGCCGCCGCGCGGTGGCCCGTTCGAACCGGGCCGGTGGGTCAGCGGCGGCGGAACAGCAGGTCGTGGACGACGTGGCCCTTGGCGATCCCGGCCCGTTCGAACTTGGTGACCGGACGCCAGTCCGGCCGCGGGGCGTAGCCGGGGACGCTGCCGTCCGGGTGGTCCGCGGGCTCCAGCCAGCCGGTCCCGTCGCCCTCGGGGTGCAGGTTCTCCAGCTCCGGCGAGGCGGACAGCACGGCCAGCATCTGCTCCGCGTACGGCTCCCAGTCGGTGGCGCAGTGCACCAGGGCGCCGGGGGCGAGCCGGGGCAGCACCAGGTCGAGGAAGGAGGGCTGGACCAGCCGGCGCTTGTGGTGCTTCGGCTTGGGCCACGGGTCGGCGAAGTAGACCCGCAGACCGGCCAGCGAGGCGTCCTGGAGCATGTCGCGCAGCAGGATCACCGCGTCCCCGGCGGCCGTCCGGACGTTGCGGGAGCCGTCGCGCTCCAGCATGCCGAGCAGGTTGCCGTGGCCGGGGGTGTGCACGTCGGCGGCGAGGATGCCGGTGGCCGGGTCGGCGGCGGCCATCGCGGCGGTGGTCTCGCCCATGCCGAAGCCGATCTCCAGGGTCACCGGCAGGCCGCCGAACAGCTCCGGCAGGTCCAGCGGGGTGCCGTCGATGGGGATGCCGTACGTCTCCCAGCTCCGGTCCAGGGCGCTCGCCTGGGCGTTGGTCATCCGGCCCCGGCGCGGCTGGAAGCTGCGGATGCGACGCTCGCGGTGCTGGGCCTCGGTGGCCTTGTGCGGGTACATCGGCGCGGGGTAGGCGGCCGGCGCGGCGGACAGCCGGGCGGACGGCGAGGGCTGGGGGATCGGGGCGGTGGCAGTCACAATCAACCGAGTCTACGGGGCTGCCGGGGCGCCCCGGCCGGGCCTGTGACCGGGCTCATCCGGGCCCGTCCGCCCGCCCTCCGTCCGGTGCGCCGACCCGCCCCCGAAGCCTCCGCCGCCCCGCTACTCCTCCCAGGGCCAGCGGGCGTTCGCCCCGGCCTCCAGGAGGGGGACCAGCCGGAAGGCCGCGTCGCTCAGGCCGCCGAAGGTGTGCCGGTGGGCGCCGCCGCCGGGACCGTGGCCCGGGGCGTAGCCGGCCAGGTTCCAGGTGTAGACGGGCACGTGGGCCGGGACGGCGGCGAGCGGGTCACCGCCCCGGTGGCCCGGGCCGGTCTGCTCGTCGGTGACGATCACCACCCGGTCGTGGCCCCGGTAGCGGGCCCGGACCGCGTCGGCGGTGTTGGTGCCGCCGAGGCTGGAGAACCGTTCCAGCACCCGCAGCACCGCCTCGCCCCGGCCGACCTCGACGACCCGGCTGGTGGTGCCGAACTCGACCAGGTCCGCCTCGGCGGCCCGGAGCTTCAGCGTGGTGCCGAAGATCGCCGCGGAGTCTGCCCGGTTGAGCTCGGTCGGCCCGCCGGAACGGTCGAACATCGAACCGGAGCGGTCCACCAGGATCAGCGTCCGGCCGGGCAGTTCCGGCACGTTGGCCAGCGAGTGGCCGAGCGCGGTCTCCAGCGCGTGCCCCCAGCGCAGCGAGGGGACGTTGCGGTACGCGGCCAGGTAGCGGAACGGGAACTGGCGCGAGCGCCGTACCTCGTCCTGGTCGGAGATCCGCCGGGCGACCTCGGCCGCGACGGCGTCCGGGACCCCGGCACGGTCGAAGTTGCGCAGGTTCCGCACCAGCGCCATCGGACCCATCGACGGGATGACCGCCTCCCAGACCGCCGCGTCCAGCGGGCCCTGCAGCCAGCCCGCCAGGGCTTCCCAGGTCAGCCCGGCGGCGGCCAGCCGTTCCGCGCCGCCCTCGGCGGTCACCGCCGCCCGGCGCTCCTCGACGGGCAGCGCGAGCAGTTCGCGGTTGGCGGTCAGCACCCGGTCGGCGGCCGGCGGGACGGCCTCCTCCGGCCGGTGCCGGCGGTCCAGCGCGTGGGCGAACAGCGCGCCCTGCCAGTGCTTCCGCGGGTCCGGCGAGGGGTGGGTCAGCTCGATCACGTCGCCGAAGCGGTAGCCCTTGCCGGCGGTGTCGTACTTGAGCAGCGAGCGGGCGTCGTACAGGTGCCGGACGGCGTCCGCGACACCGCGCTTGAGCGGCTTGGGCAGCGCCCGGCCGTAGCGCGAGGTCCAGTAGGCGAGCAGCTCGCCGGGCTCGTCGGCGCGCCGCAGCACCGCCGCGACGGCCTGCCGGGAGTGGCCGTGGGCGCCCGCGTCCAGCCGGGCGCGGGTGAACTCGGCGGCGCCGACCAGGGCGGCGGTGCGCAGCTGGGCGCCGTGGCGCAGCCAGCGCAGCAGTCCGAGGGTCCACTCCGGCTCGGCGACGGCGAGTTCGCGCACCAGCGCGGTGTAGCGGTCGTCGCGCTCGCCGCCGCGCTCGTGGAAGGTGTCCTGGCCGACCATGTTGGCCACCGCGAGCAGGAAGAGCTCGGACTTGCGGTCCCGGACGAAGCCGGGGCCGCCGTTGTGGTTGACGGTGCGCGCGCCGGTGGTGGTCACCGGCGAACTCGGACCGGACTTGGCCCCGCGGACGTTGAACCTGGACATGCGGCAGCCCCCCTCGGCGTGCTGGTGTCGGTGGGAGGGAGGCGTGCTGCGGCAGCGGTGCCCGGGTCCCGTCACGGCTGACGGGACCCGGGCACCACGAGGAGCCGCCTCCCGAGATCAAAGGTGGCGGCGGTGTTTCGCGGGCTCGAACCGCAGCGCCCAGGGGGCGCCTCACCAAGAAGTAACCGCTGCCGTCGCACCGGGAGGTGCGGACGAACTGTTCACGTGTGGGTGTCCAGAGATCGAGGACGGCTGAGGTGACATAGCTGCTCTACCGACTGAGCTACACCGGCCCGAAGCCGGTGACGGGACTCGAACCCGCGACACGCCCATTAAGAGTGGAAGTAACCTCTGCCTGCGCACCTGGACGGGAGAAACCCTAGCCAGGCCCCTCCCACCGGCGCACCTCAATTACCGCCGGGCCCTCTCGCCGTTCCGGTCGCTGTTCCGGTCGCCGTCCGATGACCAGCCTGAGTCGCCGCTCCGGCGCTCACGCCGGGGCGACGATCACCGCGCGCGCCCGCTCGGTCAACTCCCGTACCCGGCGTTCACCCTGGAAGGGCTCCAGCCGCCGCAGCATCTCCACCACGTACTCCCGGCTGCGCTGCGAGGAGATCCGGCCGGCCACCTCGACGGCGCGTTCGCCGGCGGCGACCGCGGCGTCCAGGTTGCCCGCCTCCGCCTCGGCCATCGCCGAGACCACCAGCCGCAGGCCGTGCGAGCGGACGAAGCCCTCGGTGGGCGTGGCCAGCGCCTCGCGGGTGAACTGCCGGACCTTGGAGGGCACTCCGAGGTCGCGGAAGCACTCGGCGGCGTCGGCGGCGAGCCGGTCGTAGGCGTAGAAGTCGATCCACGCCGGATCGGGATCCCCGGCGCGCGCCCGTTCGAGCGCGCTCTCCGCGGCGCCGAGCGCCGTCGCGCACGCCGCCGCGTTGCGGGCCTTGGCCTGGGCCCGGGCCTCCACCAGGTGGAAGAAGCTCATGGTGCGGGCGGTGGCCAGGCCCCGGTTGCGCTCCAGCGCGGCCTGGGCGAGGTCGACCGCCTCCTCGGCGAAGCCCCGGTAGCCGGCCTGGAGGCTCATCGAGGCCAGCACGTAGCCGCCGAGCGGCACGTCGGCGGCGGCCCGGGCCAGCCGCAGCGCCTGGATGTAGTAGCGCTGGGCGGCCTCGTGCTGCCCGGTGTCGAAGGCCATCCAGCCGGCCAGCCTGGTCAGTTCGGCCGTCGCGCCGAACAGCGCCCGGCCGACCGCGTCGCTGTACGAGGCGAGCAGCAGCGGTGCCGCCTCCACCCGCAGGCACTCCGGCACCATCGACGAACGCCAGTCCCCGCCACCGTACTTGGAGTCCCAGCGGCGGGCCTCCTGGGCGGCCTCGCGGAGCTTGGCGGCGTCCGAGTGGCCGACCCGGTAGGAGGAGGTGTCGGTGGGGGAGCGCGGCACCTCGCGGGCCACCGAGCCGTCCGCCGGGGTGATCAGCCAGCGGGAGACGGGGGTCGCGTAGGCGGCCACCGAGAAGGTGCCGGCCAGGCTGTCGCTCCAGCGGCCGCCGCCGGGGCCCCGGCGCAGGTCGAGGTCGACCCGCCACAGGTCGGTCGCGGAGCGGACCGCGTCGGCGACCTCGCGCGGGAAGGCCAGGCCGAGTTCGGGCGCCGGGTCGGTGTCGCCCAGGCCGATCTCCTCCAGCGGGACGGGCCGGCCGAGCTTGCCGCCGATGGCGGTGGCGATCAGGTGCGGGACGGGCCCCTGCGGCACCATGCCCTTGCTGACCCAGCGGGCCACCGAGGTCTTGTCGTACCGCAGGGTCAACCCGCGCTGGGCGCCGAGGTCGTTGACCCGGCGGGCCAGTCCGGCGTTGCTGATCTGGGCGAGGGTCAGGAGCGTGCCGAGCCGTTCGTTCGGTCCACGTGGGCTGACGGTCATGGTGGCGGCGGCACCTCCTGCGGCCTTGTGCGCGGGGCCCGGGCGGCACCGGGCCGTAGCTGCTGTACCTAGCGTAGTCGGACGCGTTCCGACGGTTAAGAGGTCGCATTCCGGATGGCGGGATCGCGCACTCGGCGGTGCCGCACCGGAGTTGGTCCGGACCACTCGGATCCGGCCGACCGCGCGGCGCTCCGGAGCGTCGTGCTCCGGTCCCGTGTACACGTGCGCCCGGCCGTGCCCCCTGGCCCGACCGGCAGGTCGGCGATTCGCTGGTGGTCGTGGGTCGGCCTGCCGTCGAGGACCCGGCGGGCCGGGGGACGCCGCCGCCTCAATCCCCGCGGGCGGCGGTGGAGTCCGGGAGGGCGTGCGGATGCCCTCCCGGGCCGGGCGACGCCTTTCGGCCATCTCGCGATGCCCATGCCAAAGGCGTTCGTCGGCGGTCCGGGCCGGGGAGGGGGAGGCCCGGCCCGTCCGCCCCCCGGGAGCGCCCGGACGATCGAACTCCCCTCCGAAGCACGGAACTTGCCCACCCGGGGTGATCGGGCGCCGCCCGGGCCCCGGCGGAACCCCGGGCCCTTGAACGCACCCCCGAGCGCACCCGGGCCGGGCCGCCCCGCCGCCGCGGCCGTCGAACGGGCGGTCCGAACGGAAGCGGAACCCGAAACACCGACCACGGCGACCGCCCGCGGTGGCACGATGTCCACTGACGGCGCGTCGAGCTGCGGGGGCACGCCGGGACGCGCACGGGCCGCCACGGCACACCACCCGGCCGCCCGGCGGGCGGCGAACGAACGCACCGCACGGATGCAGGTCCTCGTCCGGTGGAGGCGCGATGCGGTGGCTGACGGGCTGGTGCACGGGCGCGTCGAGCGCGGGCACCCCGGTGTACGAGGCGCTGGCCAGGGTCGAGCCGATCGCCGCGCGCCCGCTCTGGGCCGGACCGGACCCGCTCTGGGCCGTGGGCGACTGGCGCCCCGGGGAGATCCGCCTGGTCACCCTCCGCCCCGGCGCCCCCGCCGTGGTCAGCACCGGCCCCACCGCCCCCGACCAGGTCGAGGACACCCCCGCCACCTCCCGGCTCGCCGTCCTCGGCCACTGCGGCGCCACCGACGCCGAACTCGCCGCCGGCCTCGCCGCCGCCCGCGGCGGCGCCGTCCGCCACCTGACCGCCTGGCCCGGCAGCTACACCGTCGTGCTGCGCTCCGGCACCCGGTCCACCCTGCTGCTCACCGACCTCGCCGGCGCCCAGCCCGTCTTCCACACCCCGTGGGCCGGCGGCACCGCGTACGCCACCGCCGCCCTGCCGCTCGCCGACCTGGTCGGCGCCCCGCTGGACACCGGCCACCTCGCCGCCCGGCTCGCCTGCCCCGAGTCCCCCGAGGCGCTCGGCACCGGCACCCCGTACGAAGGCGTCCAGGGGGTGCCGCCCGGGCACGTGCTCGGCATCCGCGGCGGCCGCCCGTACCTGTCCGGCTACGACGACCCGGCGGGCGCCGAGCAGCCGCGCGACGAGGCGCCCGCCGTCCGCGAACTCACCCGCGCCCTGCTGGAGTCCGTCCGCTCCCGGGTCCGCACCACCTCGCCCGCCCCCGCCCCCGACCCGGCCGACCCGGTCGGGCGGGCCCGGCTGGGCGTCGACCTGTCGTACGGGACGGCCTCCGCGACCGTCGCCCTGCTCGCCGCCGCCGTCCCGCTGCCGTCGGCGACCGCCTCCACCGCGGTGGTCCGGGCGGCCGCCGCCGGGGCCAGGAGTGGCGCGGTCAAGGGCTCCTGGGCCCGCGCCGCCGCCCAGGAACCCGCCGCCCCCGAGCAGTTGGCCGCCGTCACGCTCGGCGAGACCGGGCCCCCGGCCGGCCTCGCGCTCGCCCCCGACACCCCGCGGCTGCGGCACACTGTGCTCGACCCCGGCCCGGACACCCTCCCGTACGCCGGGCCGGGCGCCGACCCGCAGTCCGGCCGGCTCACCGACGAGCCCGGGCCCGAACTCGTCGCCGCCGCCCGGGCCGAGGCCCGCTTCGACGCCGGCGGCACCGACCATCTCACCGGCTACGGCGCCCGGCAGGTGCTGGACGGGCACCCGGCCCGGCTCGCCGACCTCCTCCGGGCCGGCCGGCCGCGCGAACTGCTGTCCCCGGTGGTCGCGTTGGCCGGCGCCGACCGGGCGGCCGCGGGCGTCCTCACCGGCACGCTGCGCACCCCGCTCACCGTGGTCCGGGCCGCCCACCGGCTCTCCCGGGTCCGCTACGCCGAGGCGCTGGACGAGGCGGCCGCCAGGCTGACCGCCCGCCACATCCCGGACGGTGCCGGCACGGCCGGGGCCCGCTCGGCCGCCGACCTCGCCTGGTGCGTGCCCGGTCCGGCCGCCCGCTGGCTGTCCGACGAGGCGCTCTCCGCGGTCGCGCTGCGGCTCCGCCTGGCGGCGCGCAGACCGGCGCCCGGGGAACACCCAGGCGCACACCGGGCCCGGCACGCCCTCTACCGGCAGGCGCGCGGGTTCCGCACGCTCGTGCACGCCGCCGAACAGCCCGGCCAACGGCTGCACGCGCCCTTCCTCGACAACCAGGTGGTGCGTGCCGCCCGGCTGCTGCCCGACGACGTCCGCCTCCAGCCCGGCGCCCGGCACGCCCTCCTGCACGCCGTCCTCACCGGCGCCGGCCGCACCGACCTGCCCCCCGACTGGGGCCGCGTCCCCCGCCCCGACCGCGCCGCCCCCGCCCGCACCGGCCTGCGCCTCGCCGCCGACGGCCTCGCCGAACTCTTCGACGCCCCGCTGCTCGCCGAAGCCGGCCTCATCGACCTCCCCGCCGTCCGGGCCGGCCTCGCCCAGTCCACCGACCCCGCCACCCCCCTCTCCCCCTCCGCCCTCGCCGGCCTCGCCGACCTTGTCTCCACCGAACTCTGGCTCCGCCGCATCCGCGCCCGCCGCCACGGCGCCTGCTGGACCGGCCTCCCCACCCCCCGCCAACCCGCCCTCACCTCCTGAACCCCCGCCGGCGCCCGGGCCCGCCCCTCCCCGCCCTGCGGCGCGGTTGCCGGGTCCGGATCGGCGGGGCGGTGATGATGGCGGGGGTGTGGATCCGGGGTGAGGAGGACGTGCGGTGGCCGGTGGGAGCGCGGGGCGGGAGGTGCCGGTCGTTCTGTCGGTGCTCGGGCGTCCGCCGGCGGGGCGGCCGCCCGGGGTGCTGGCGGCGTGCGACGGGTCGGACGGGTCGCTGTGGGCGCTGGACCGGGCGATGACGGAGGCCGAGCTGTTCGGGCTGCCGCTGTACGTGCTCGCCGTGGTCAACCCGGCGCCGGCCGGTTACCCCCCGGGGATGGCGGAGCTGGTGCAGGAGAGCGTGGAGACGCTGGTCGAGAGCATGGCGGACGGGCTGCGCCGCTCGGTGGCCGCCGTGCAGCGCCGGCGTCCCGTGCCGTACGCGGGAGAGCTGTCGCTGCACGTGGTGCTGGGCAATGTGATCGAGGTGCTGCTGGAGGCGGCGACCCGGCAGCACACGCTGGTGATCGGCACCCGGGGCAACGGCGGCTTCGCCCGGTTGCTGATGGGTTCGGTGAGTTCGGCGGTCGTGCACCACGCGGCCTGCCCGGTGCTGGTGGTTCCGGCGCCGCCCGCGGCCTGACCTGGAGCGGAGCGGGAAAGACGCCCGTGGGGTGCCGGGAATGTACCGAGATGGTTCATCGTTCATCCATCTTGTCCCCATCCCACAAGACGCCCCCTGGAGCCCCCCGCATGAAGGTCGAGATCTGGAGCGACATCGCCTGCCCCTGGTGCTACATCGGCAAGCGCCGTTTCGAGCAGGCCCTGGCGGACTTCCCGGGCAAGGAGCAGGTCGAGGTCGTCTACCGTCCGTACCAGCTGGTCCCGGACGCCCCCGCCACGGCGAGCCCGCACCGCGCCTGGCTGGCCGAGCGCTACGGCCCGCAGTCGGTGGCGATGGACGCGCGGGTGGCCGAGCTGGGCCTGGCCGAGGGCATCGCGTACGACTTCGACGCCGCGCTGCACGCCAACACCTTCCTGGGCCACCGCCTGCTGCACCTCGCGGAGTCCGAGTACGGCCCGGCCGTCCAGGGGCGGCTGAAGGAGGCGCTGCTGAAGGCGCACTTCACCGACGGCGTCGACGTCGGCGACCGTGCCGCGCTGACCGACGTCGCCGTGGCGTCCGGCCTGGACCGGGACCGGGTGACCGCCTACCTGGCGGGCGACGAGGGCACCGCCGAGGTCAACGCCCAGCTGGCCGAGGGCCGGGAGCTGGGCATCAACGCCGTGCCGACCTTCGTCTTCGAGGGCAAGTGGGCCGTCCAGGGCGGCCAGGACGCCGCGACCTTCGGCAAGGTGCTGGAGCAGGTCGCCGCCGAGATCGGCGAGCGCCGCCCCGCCCCGGTGCAGGTCGCCCCGGCCGGGGAGGCCTGCGCGGACGGCTCCTGCGCCATCTGACGGCCGACCGGGCCCAGGCCGCCCACCCCGGCGGCCCACCCGGGCACGGCACCGCGGACCCGAGGCCCGCTCCAGCACCCCTGGAGCGGGCCTCCGTCATGCCCGCCCGGAGCGCGCCCGGGTCACGAGCAGCGGAAGCGGGCCTCGGCCCAGTCCGCGACGTTCAGCGCCGACCAGATCCCGCTCACCGGCGTGACCGACAGCTTGATCGCCTTCTGCCCGGCCAGCGGCACGTGCACCGGCACCGCGTCGTCGCCGACGGCCAGCGCGCGGGAGCGCCACAGGACGGTGCCGTCGGTGCCCTGGACGGTGAAGACGACCCCGCCCGGCGAGATCGTGGCGTCGTCCACCCCGGCCAGCGCGTCGAAGGACGTGCACGTGCGGTTGAGGTCGATCACGGTGGCCGCCGGGGCGTGCACGGTGATCACGTGCGGGTGGTAGTCACCGCCGATCCAGCCGCCGTCGCGCTGCCAGAACTTGTCGCTGTCCTTCTGCCGGATGCTCGGCTCGGGCGGCGGTACCCGGTTGTTGCCGGGCTTGAGCACGGGCAGCGAGTTGCCCCAGAAGTCGCTGAGCACGGGCGGCGTCGGCGTGGGGACGGTCGGGGTCGGCACCGGCGGCAGGGTGGGTGTCGGGACGACCGGCACGTCGGGGGTGGGCAGCGGCGGCAGGCTCGGTACGGGCACCACCGGGGGAGTGAAGGTCGGCGTCGGCGTCTTCGGGCTGCCGGACGTGGGCGTGCCGGACTCCGGTGCCCGGGTGGTGGCGGGCGGCGGGGCGGGCGTGGACGCGGCGGCCGGCTTGGTGTCGGCGCTCGACGCGGGCGCCTCCGGGGCCGGTGCGGCGGCGCCGGGCGCCGGGGCCGCGGCGGG
>NZ_JBHJSJ010000049.1:0-68290 GCF_042268845.1 Kitasatospora sp. NPDC056273
GGTCGTACACCGGCCCGGCCAGGCCCGCGCCGCCTCCGTCGCCTCCGTCGCCGTAGCGGGGGCCGGGCAGCGCGACGGGCGACCAGCCGAGCGCACGCGGAGTGCGCGTGCCGAGGGCGGGTGCTCAGGCGGAGACGCCGCAGTACTGCTGCTGCTTGCCGATCGCGCGGTAGACGCAGTCGGCCGTCTCCACCAGGCGCAGGACCGCTTCGCGGTTGCGGGCGGTCTCGCGGCCGATGACCTCGTCGGGCGGGTAGAAGCCGCTGCCGCCGTTCGGGCCGGGGTACATCTCGAAGGTGTAGGCGAAGACCCGCTGGGCGCCCCACAGCCAGTCGTCGATCGCGCCGTCGGTGATGTAGAGCTCGCTGGACTGCTCGGGCGTGTAGCCGTTGGTGCCGGCCATGTCCCGGCCGATGGTGGCGAAGGTGTTGTACTCGTCGGCGGTCATGCCGGGGACGGTCTCGGCGGTGGTCCAGCCGAACGGCCAGAGCACCAGTTCGCTGTAGGTGTGGAAGTCGATGGCGGCGGTGATCTGCTGCTTGCCGCCGACGACCCGGCTGCGGACGAAGTCGGCGACCACCTTGGTCTCCTTGGCGGACTCCGGGGCGCTGCCCCGGTAGGTCTCGTTGGAGGTGGAGCCGGAGGAGCCGCCGCAACAGCCCCACTTGTAGTTCCAGTTGCGGTTGAGGTCGGTGCCGACGCTGTTGCTGCCGGAGTTCGGCTGGCGGTCCTTGCGCCAGCTGCGGTAGCGGCCGGTGGCGATGTCGTACTCGCCGCCGTCCGGGTTGAGGTCGGGGATCACCCAGATCTCGCGGCTGTTGACGGCGTTGGCGATGCGGCTGTCGGTGGCGTACTTGTCGCCGAACTCGTGCAGCAGGTAGAGCGCCATCTCGACGGTGAGGTGCTCGCGGGCGTGCTGGTGGGCGGTGAACAGCACCTCGGGCTCGTCCTCGTCGGTGCCGACGTTGTCGCTGATCTTCACCGCGACGATCGGACGGCCCTCGTAGGAGGTGCCGATGACGCGCTTGCTCATGATGTCCGGGTGCGCGGCGACGACGGCGTCGATGTCGGCGGTGGCCTCGGCGTAGTTGTGGTAGCCGGAGTCGGCCGGCGGGAAGTCGTACACCGGCCCGGCCAGGCCCGCGCCGCCTCCGTCGCCTCCGTCGCCGTAGCGGGGGCCGGGCAGCGCGACGGGCGACCAGCCGAGCGTCCGCAGCCGGGCGGCCTCGGCGGGGGTGGCGGTGACCACCACCGCGTCGGGCAGGACGGCGTCGACGGAGGCACCGGTGGCGGCGACGGCGGTGCGCTCGGCGACGGTGCGGGGGCCGTCGAGCCGGTACTGCCGCACTCCGTCGTTGTCGGCGGCACCGACGGTGAACGGGACAGGGGTGCCGGTGTCGGCGGCACTGGCGGTGAGCGGGGTGGCGAGGGCGAGGGCCAGCAGGACGGCGGTGGCCGCGGCGGGCTTCCCTCGACGGGGCAGTCGCATGACTGTCCTCCTGTGGGGGTCCGTGGGGGGCGGAACGGTGGAGGAGGTTCGGCGCGCGCCAGCTTGATGGTCCGCCAGTGTCATGGGTTCGTCAAGACATCGGAAAGCCCGCGATCCGGCGACGGCCGGCACGGGCGAAGCAGAAGGCCCGACGGACCCCACAGGTCGCCAACCCGCACCGGCGCCGCCGGCCGCTCGCGTCCAGGAGGAGGTCGTCAAACGCTTACCGATGGACCTGACGCCGTCCCTCCTGCCCCACGGGTGAACAACCGGAGAGCGAGCACTGGCTCGGGACACGGATCGCCCAGCGGGAGGCTTCGGGCGGCGGCGGCCCGGGGATCGTGGTGAGAATCCGGTCGGGGGCGACCGCCAGGCTGGGCCCCCGCACATCCGACACCTCGCCAGGAGGACCGATCATGCGAAGAATCCTGCTCACTGCCGCGGCCACGGCGCTGGCCGCCGTCACGGGTCTGGCGGCCGCTCCGGCCGGCGCCGCGACCGTCCCGCCCGCCTCCGCCGCTTCCTCTGCCGCTTCCTCCGACGCGCCCGGGGCCGTCGCCGGTCAGGGCGGGTGGGAGGCGTGGCCCACGCCGGCGTCCGACCTCCCGGCCGGCTCCCGCTGCGACTTCCCCGTGCACCTGGAGCCCGTCATCGACGAGGGGCAGCGGCGGGTGCTGGAGTACGCCCCCGACGGCACCACCGTGCGGCGCGCCGCCTTCCGGGGCGCCCTCGTCCTGCTGATCACCAACACGACGACCGGCGCCTCGTACGTCGCGGACGCCGGCGGCCGGGCCGTCGTCGACTACCGCGCCGACAGGTCCCAGACCTGGCACGCCCACGGCCCGGTCCTGCTCGGCGTCGGCCCGAACGGCGGCAACCTGCCCCGCGACCTCTACCTCGTCGACGGCGTCTACACCATCGACATCGGCTCCACCGGCTACAAGACGCTGACCCTCGGGCACGGCTCCGCCGAACCGCTCTGCGCGAAGCTCGCCTGACAGCCACAGGAGCATCCCGCCACTCCTGCGGCTGCCCCGTCCGGCGCAGCGTGGCGCGCGCCGCGGGCGGGGGGCTGCGATCTTCGGAGGGCACCCGGTCGCCGCCCGACGGCCGGGTCCCGTCGTCCCGAGACCGTGGAGGCCCGGATGTGGCAGGCTCCTCCCGCCCCCGTCAGCCGTGAGTGGCTCCCGGTGCTGGACATGCCGGCGCCCGCCCCGCAGAACCGCTGGACGGTGCTGCTGCGCGCGCTGCTGCTGATCCCCCAGTTCGTGGTGGTGTGGGTGCTGTCGGTGGTGGCGTTCTTCGTCACCGTCGTCGGCTGGTTCGGCGCGCTGGTGCTCGGCCGGCTGCCCGACTTCGTGGCGGACTACCTCACCGTGTTCGTCCCGTACGACACCCGCGTCACCGCGTACCTGATGCTCACCGTGGACCGCTACCCGCCGTTCCGGTTCGAGGTCCCCGAGTACCCGGTGCAGGTGGAGCTGCGGCCGGGCGAGCTGAACCGGCTGGCCGTGCTGTTCCGCATCGTCCTGGTCGTCCCGGCCTCGATCGTGCAGGGCCTGGTGTACGCGGGGTGGTGGACGGTGTCGTTCGTCCTCTGGCTGGTGGTGCTGGTCCTCGGCCGGATGCCGCGGCCGCTGTACGAGGCGACGGCCGCGATCCTGCGCTACCGGGTGCGCTACACCGCCTATCTGACGATGATCTCGTCCGCCTACCCCAAGCGCCTGTTCGGCGACGAGCCGGGCAGCGAGCCTGCGGGCCCGGTCTCGGCCACCCGCCCGCTGGTCCTGAGCGGTGCCGCGCGCGGCCTGCTCATCCTCTTCCTGCTCCTCGGGCTGGCCTCCTCGCTGACGGGCTCGATCACCGCCTCGGTGACCTCGGACGACGACGACAGCGACGACAACGACAGCACCGCGCCGACCCAGCGCGTCACCGCGCCCCTCGTGCCGGGCCCCGCCGACCGTACTCCTCGGGGGCCGCTCGGCGAGGCGTAGCGAGTAGCAGGTAGCAGGTAGCGGGTGACGGGTAGCGGGTAGCGGGTACGCCCGATCCGGGGGCGCGTACGCACCGGCGCACCGCTGCCGCGTACGCGCCGTCTGATCGAGAAAGCAAGGTTACCGGCGGTATGTGCGCGGCTACGTTTGGCATATGACGCACTCTCGAGTCCGCCGACTCCTCGTCCGTACCGCCGGGGCCCTCGTGCTCCTGGTCGCTCCCCTCGGGGCGCAGGCCGCCGCCGCGCCCAGCCAGGCCGGGGACCAGAGAGCCATCATCACCTCCCTGAGCGACGGCGACCGCGACGTGCTGCAGCAGGCGGTGGACGCCCAGCTCGCCGCGGGCAAGGGCGGCCGGCAGACCGCCGCCAACGAGATCACCTTCCCGGACGGAGCGGTGCTGGTGCTCCCGCTGCCCGGGCAGGCGCAGGCGCCGCCGTGGAGCGGCGACCACCGCCGCCGCACCGTCCGGAGCCCGGACTGGAAGCACTGCCCCACCCCGGTCAGCGAGCCGTCCTACTACTGCTTCTACGCCGACCGGAACTGGGGCGGCCGCCGGCTCCAGTTCAACCTCTTCCACGAGGACGCCGCCGTGTACTTCACCGACTACGGCTTCCGCGACCAGGCGAGCAGCTGGGTGAACACGGCGCGCGGCCTGGAGGTGATCGTGGACAACGACCCGGGCGACGGCCAGTGGCAGATGCTCTGGAAGGAGCCGGCGGAGTCACTGTCCGCGTCGGTCGCGTACGACAACATGGCCGACCGGTTCTGGGCGGTCCGGCAGTAACGGCCGCCCCCGCCTCCGGACACCGGCCGCCCGCTACCGGCTACCGGCTACCGGCCGAGGCAGCCGAGGCCGGGGGCGAGACCGCGCCGGTGGCGACCGGCTCCGGCGTGACCGTGATGTAGGTCGGCGCCGGAGCGGTCTGCCGGGAGTCCGCCGCGAACCAGCCGGCACCGAACGCGACGATGCCGAGCAGGAGGCCCGCGAGGACCAGCGTGACGATGTGCTGTTTCATGGCCCAAGGGTAGGGGCGGAGCGTCCAACTTCCTTGCAAACACGGCCCGCTGGGCACGGTAGGCGTCAATCGGCGTTGACGCTGCGGCGGCCGCCGCCCCGCTCGGCGGGACCCGTCCGCGGACCGTCGCCGCCGACTGGGAGAATCTCCGCATGACCTCCCCGCTCCACCCCGTCCGCGTCCTCCGGGTCTTCGGCGACCGCCCGTTCGCCGAGGTCGGCCGCCCCGTCCTCGCCGTGCCCGACGAGGCGCGCGGCCTGCTCGCCGTCGCGGGCGAGCGCGCGTTCGCCCGGACCGCGACGGTGGGGGTGTACGGAACGGGGGACCTCGACTGCCGGGCCGTGCTCCGGACGCGTTTCCCGGTGCACGCGCTGGCCTTCCACCCCACCGCGCCCCTTCTCGCCGTCGGCACCGGCGCGTACGACGGCGGCTACTTCTTCGAGGGCGAGCTGCTCCTGCTCGACTGGGAGACGGGCACGACCACCTCGCTCATCGAGCACGACTTCGGCCGCAGGGTCCTCGGACTGACCTGGCTCGACGACCAGGCCCTGCGCGTGCTGATGTCACCGCCGGACGACTGGAAGGACCGGAAGGCGCACGTCGAGGGCCACGTCGCCGTCGTACGGCGGCCCGACTGGCGCACCGCCGCGCCCCGTTCGCTCACGTTCGACGACCTGGCCGGCCCGCGGGTCCCGGCCCCGCGGGCCGACGGACGCGAGGAGGCCCACCGGGCGCTCTCCGCCCTGAGCCCGGACTGGGAGCCCCGGCGGCACGTCCTCGCCGTCGAGGAACGACCGGACGGCGCGGTCCTGGCCACCCTCGCCCGCGAGGAGGACGACGAGGAGGGCGACCAGGACGACGCCCCGGAGCAGCCCGGGGGCACCACGCTCCCCGACGGCCTGCTGCTCCGGCACCGCACCGTCCCGTACCTCGACGTGCACGACCGCCTGCGGATCCGGCGCGGGAGCCGGGACTACGTCAACCAGGCCCCGCCGCCGGGCCGTCGGGAGACGGAGCCGTACGTGCTCTCGGTGCGCTCCCCCGACGGGGCGGACCTCCAACCCCTGTTCCCGTTCTCCTGGGAGCCCGGGGAGACGCACTTCCCCGGCCCGGGCGTGGAGACCGCCGACGGCGACCTGGTGTACGCCGGCACCGTCTACAGCGGCCACGGGCTGCAGCCCGGCGGCTCCTTCGTCGTCCGCCGCTCGGGCACCGACGGCACGCCGCGCTGGGTGTTCCGGACCGACCACGTCGCCCTCGACCTCGACACCGACCCGGACACCGCCCACGTCGCCTACCGCGACGGCGAGCTCCTGGCCCTCGACCTCCGCACCGGCGCCCTCCGCCGGCGCCACCGGCTGACCGTCGCCGGTGTCCCCGTCGTCCCGACCGCGCTCACCGCCACCGGGGCCGGCCGCCTGCTCGTCGGCACGGCCGACGGCCGGGTCCTGGAGTGCACGACCGGTTGGCCCTCCGGGCCCGGGGCGGCGGACCGGGAGGGCACCGTCTGAGCTTTCCTCCGGCATCGGCGAACTCCCCTTGTATAAAGGGACGGAGGGGACCGAGGAGGTCGCAGCATGCACTCGAGCGAACAGCCGCAGAAGGCCGGGCCGCCTCATCGCGACGCGGGCCCGGCCCGGCGCCCCGGCACCGGAGCACGCTCCGAAGGGGACACGCCCGCGCGGGGCGCCGCGGCCCTGCAGCGCACCGTCGGCAACGCGGCGACGGCGCGCATGATCGCGGAGCAGCGGGACGGCACCGGCCGGGACGACCGCCGGGCGGCCGTGGGACTCCAGCGCGCACCGGGCGACCAGGCCGCCCCGCGCCGGCCCCGGGTGCAGCTGGACCAGAACAACGTGCTGAGGATCTGCGAGGCCGCCACGCCCGACGGGCAGGCCGCCTCCGGCGGACGGGCGGCCGACCTGCGGACCATCGTGTGGGAGGACCACTGGGCCGCCATCTCCGAGGTGTGCCGGAAGCACAAGTACACCATCGCCGTGCGGGAGACCGGGGAGCACTCGATCCGGCGCATCGCGGAGGGCGCCAAGCCCAAGCCGCACACCATCCTGGAGAAGTCCATCAAGCCCTCCTCCGTCCGCAAGAAGTACGGCGCCGGGCCCGGGCAGGCCGAGGGCGACCCGGCGACGGTGCTGCGCTGGCTGCAGGCCCAGGACCTGAGCGGCTTCGTCGGCCACTGGAACGACCAGGGCCTGGCCGGCATCCGGATCGACCGCCCGCCCCGGTCCGTCCTGGACCTGGGCATCGTGCAGACCGGCCCCGGGGGCGAGCAGTACGTGCCGATCGACCTGCGGACACAGGACGGCGGCCCGGCGCTGACCCGGCTGAAGGCCGATCCGCACTGGAAGCGCTACCTCTACACCGGGGACTACGACCTGCACGAGGTGTACTCCGCGCAGGGCGGCACGGGCGGCGGCCAGATCCCGGAGGCCACCCCCGAGAAGGCCAAGCTGCTGGACCGGCTCAACGCCGGGATCGCCGGGACGGCCCAGGAGGGCGAGGTGGTGCGCAGCGGCAAGGTGGCCATGGAGCACGGCCGGCTGCACATGGCGGGCGGCTCGGAGTACGCCATGTTCCAGCACGGCGACCAGGCCACCTACCGGATGAACCAGTACCTGGAGGCGCTGGAGGGCGAGGTGGCCCGGCACGCGGCGCAGCTGGTGCGGGCGGTGGCCACGGAGGCCGACGAGCCGCTGGCCTGGTGCCGCATGGGGCAGTGGTACGTGACCAGGAACCGCGAGGAGCACGCCGTCCTGCGCGCCCGCTGGAAGCTGGCCGTGCCGCACACCTGGGGCGCCGACGAGGTGGACCGCACCGCCCGCGGCGGCTACCGCACGGCCGGCTACATCGACTGACCGCGGAGCGGGCCGCACCGGCCTTGCCGCCGTACCGGCCGTACCGGGGCCGCGTCCCGTGCGGCGGCCCCGGCGGCCGGGCGGCCTGTCCTGACGGTCGGTCGTGCGGCTGTCAGGCGGGGTGTCAGCTGTCGGAACCGCCTCCCGTCCCGTGGCCGTCGGAGAGTTCGGCGGCGTAGCGGTCGGCGGCCTCCGCGAGCTGGTGGGTCATCCGGTCCACCTGGCTGCCGAGGTGGCCGGAGACGATGCGGTGGGCGCCGTCGAGGTCCCCGCCGAGCAGTTCACTGGTGATCACCAGGGTGTTGTCCGGGAGCATGCGGCGTCCGGACATCCGCCGCTGGACCTCGTCCATGCCGGCGTCCGCCAGCGTCTGCCGCAGCTCCTCGGTCAGCGGGGCGAGCCAGCGGGCGCGCAGCGCGTACTCGCCGTGGTCGGCGAAGGTCGGGTGGAGCCGGGTGAGGAGCTGCGCGGGGTACTCCTCGCCGTGGTCGGCGAACTGCGGGTAGTCCTTGGCGAATTCGTCCCAGTCGACGTCGAGTCCGGTGATCTGCTCCGGGAAGACCGGCCAGTACAGGCAGTTCGGGTCGGGCTGGGTGAAGACCTCCCGGAGCAGCTCGTAGGGGACCTCGGCGGTGCGCGAGAGCAGGACCGCGTCGTACAGGTCCTTGCCCTGCGGGTGGATGTCCGAGACGAGCCAGAGGATCTTCCAGGCGAGGGAGAGCTCGGGCGTGGCGCCGAGCAGCGGGCCGGTGACGCCGGGGAGCAGGTAGGGCTGCGGCGGGACGGGCAGGTGCTCGGTGAAGACGAAGTCGAGCTGGACCGACCCGCCCGGAACGCCCGGGGCCGTCCACGGCAGGACGAGCCGGCGCCCGGGCACCCGGTCGTAGGTCCAGATCTCGTCGCTGACCGCCTGGTCGGCGTGCACCCGCACGGTGCCCGAGAGCCGTTCGGCGCCGGCGGCGAGCTCCCGGAACATCCGGCCAGTGCGCTCGTCGGCCAGCTCCCAGTCCGTCGGGCGGACCACGAAGTCGAGGTCGCCCGGCTCCCGTGCCTGCTCGCCGTACCAGGCGCGCAGCAGGACGCTGCCGCGCAGCACCAGGTGGTCGGCCCACGGCGAGTCGGCGACGGCGGAGAGCACGGTGGCCAGCGCCTCGCGCCGGGCGGCGAGCCAGCGTTCGGCGAGCCGCGGGTCGGCGAAGGCCGGCTCGCTGGGCCGGAGGGCCCGGGCGTACCCGGCGAGGGCGGGGTCGAAGACCGGCTGCTGGCTGACCGCCTCGTCGTCGACCGGCCGGATGGTCCTGGGCAGGTCCCGGTCCTCACGGACCTCCTCCGACGGCGGCCGCTTGGGCAGCACCACGTTCTGCCACGGCCCCCACTGCAGTTCCTCCCACGCCACCGGCGACGGGGACTTGCCCTCGGTCATCCCTGCTCTCCTTCTCCGTCTCCGTACGGCCGGGCGCCGTGCCCGTGCTCGCTGATCCATCCCGCGTCCAGGTCCTCGTGGCTGTCCACGACGACGAACTCGCGCTCCACGGACACCACCTCGCGGCCGTCGGCGGCGAGGTCCCGCAGGAGCGCCTCCAGCCGGCGGCCAGCGGTGTCCAGGCCCACCGAGCGGCACCGCTGGGTCACGAACCACTCGCACCGGCCGTCCGCGCGCACCCGGCGCGGATTGCGCGACAGGTGCGCACCGTGCCGGACGGCCAGCTCGGTGAGGGTGGCGAGGCGCGCGTCGTCCGCCTCGGACACCGGGCCCGGGAGCAGCAGCTTGACGTGGTGTTCGAAGTACCGGCTGGCTCCGTGCGGCACGGCGTCCTCGTCCGAGGCCGGGACGCCGTGTGCCCACGGCGCTGCCTCGATCTTCGCCCGCAGGACGGTGAACCCGGCTCGGGCCAGCCCGTCGGCCGTCCGGGACGTCACCGCGGCGACCTCCGCCAGCGTGCCGTCGGCGCGCAGGGTGAGCATCGGCTGCGAGGGCGCCGCACCGCGGGCCAGCAGGATGTGGGTGAACTTCACGTCGTGGCCCCGCGCCCACGCGGCCAGCGCCTCGGCGGCTCCGGGCTCCACGGTCAGGTGGACCTCGAAGTCGCCCCGGACGTCGGGAGGCGCGGGCCGGTCGTCACGGCGCTGGTCGGAACGGGTCAGGAGCATGGGGAGCATCCTGCCAAGCCGCTCTGACAACGCCGCGGGCGCCCCGGTGCCGCCGCGGCCCTCCTCCGCCGGGACGGCCGGGCGGGGCCCGCCGGCCCCGTCGACTCCGGTCGGCACCGGTCGACTCCGCTCGGATGAGGACGACTCAGGAGGGCAGGACGGCCACGGCCTCCACCTCCACCAGCTGGTCGCGGTACCCGAGCACGGCGACGCCGAGCAGGGTGCTCGGGGCGTCGTGCTCCCCCATGTAGGCGCGGTAGACGTTCCACACCTTCACCAGGTCCGCCTGGTCGGCGGAGGCCACGTAGACCGTCGTCCGGGCGATGTCGGTGAGGGAGGCGCCGGACTCCTCCAGCACGGTTATCAGGTTCCGCATCACCTGGTGGGCCTGGGCCTCGAAGTCGCCGACGGCGACCGTCCGCCCCTCCTCGTCGAGCGGGCAGGCCCCGGCCAGCCAGAGCGAGCGGACCGGGGCGTCGACCTCCGCCGCGTAGGCGTAGTCCACCGCCCTGGTCAGCCGCGTGGTGCGGATCAGTTTGACGGCGCTGCTCATGTGGTCCTCCGACGGTCCCGACCGAACGTTCGCGCCCATCGTTGGCCTCTCCTGAGCGACCGTCAAACCATTTAACCGGTGAACTCCCTTCCGTTCCGGGCCTCCTGCGTCCACGATTCACCGTTGCGGGGGATGGCGGACCGGCCCGCCGGAGCGCCATCCTGGTGCCTGCGCCCGGGGACCACGCCCCCGGGCGCTCATCCACCTCCAGCCCCGGGAGGCACCGCCATGGAGCCCCAACCGTCCGGCCGCGACCAGGCCTCCGGAGTCCGTCGGCGCCGCATGCTCGGACTCGCGCTCGGGGCGGGCCTCGTCCCGGCGCTCGGCCCGGCGGCCCAGGCGGCGTCCGACGCCCCGCCGGAGACGGCCGGGTCGCTGCCGGCCGCAGCGCTGGGCCGCCGGGTCGCCGCCGTGGCCGCGAGCCAGCTCGGCGTGCCGTACGCCTGGGGCGGCGGCGACCGGCTGGGCGCGAGCCTCGGCTTCTGCGACGAGGACAACGGCTGGTTGAACGGCGTGTGCATGGGCGAGAAGACGGTCGGCTTCGACTGCAGCGGCCTGTCGCTCTACTGCTGGTACCGGGCCAGCCACGGCACCGTGGAGCTCGGGCACTACACCGTCGCCCAGTTCAACCTCAGCGCCCCGGTGGAGCGCGACGCGCTCGCCCCGGGCGACCTGCTCTTCTTCTCCCGCCCCGACGCCCCCCTGCACCACGTCGGGATCCACGTCGGCGAGGGCGCGATGATCCACGCCGAGCGGACCGGCACCCTCGTCGCCCGGGTCGAGAACGTGCTCGACGTCCCGCGCTGGGCGGGCGAGTTCGCCGGTGCCCGCCGCCCGGGGCAGCCCACCTCCTGAGCCGGTCAAGCCGACCGGCTGTTCACGGGCCGCCGCGCCGTTCCCCCATCCCGTGGTGCACCCGCAGCAGCAGCTCCTGCAGCGTCCGCCGCTCCCCCGCGTCCAGCGGCGCGAGCACCTCGTCCTGCACCGCCCGCGCCTGGGCGTCGAGTTCGGCGAGCAGCGCCCGTCCGGCGTCGGTGACGGAGACCGAGACCCGCCGCCGGTCGGTCTGGTCCCTGGCACGCTCGACGTACCCGGCGGCGGCGAGCTGGTCGGCGACCTTGGCCAGGTCGCTCGGGTCGATGGCCAGCCGCCGCACCAGGTCCCGCTGGGCCTGCGGGCCGAAGTCGGCGAGCGCGGCCAGCACCGCCATGTCCCAGAGCCGCAGGCCGCGTTCGGCCAACCGCTCGGCGAACCGGCCGCGCGCCACCTTGCCGACCCGGGAGAGCAGGTAGGTGGTGAGGTCCAGCAGGGTCGGGGGGAGCCCGGCGGCGGACTGGGGGTTCTCGGTGGCGTGCTGGGGATTCTCGGAGGCCATGGCGACAGTCTAGGGTCCGTCCCTATAGTGGGTGCCGACCCACTGATTCGGAACCGCCGCCCCCTTGCCAGGAGTTCGCCCGTGGACGCCCTGTACCCCCGCCTGCTCGTCACCCGCTTCGCCGAGTGCTTCGGCTTCTACCGCGCCGTCCTCCCGCCGCTCACCGGCGCCACCCTGGTCAAGGGCTCGCCCGAGGGCCCGTACGCCAACTGGGACCTCGCCGACCAGGCCCTGCTCGCCCTCTTCGACCGCTCCGCGCTGGCCGCCGCCCTCGGCACCGCCGAGCCGCCCGGGCACACCGGCACACCCACCGCGCCCGCCGCCCTCGCACAGGACACCGCGATGCTGGTCCTGCGGGTGGCCGACGTGGACGCCGCCCTCGACCTCTGCCTGCGCCACGGCGGCACCCCGGTCGCACCCGCGACCGACCGCCCGGAGTGGGGCCCCACCCTGCGCAGCGCCCATCTGCGCGACCCGGACGGCCGCCTGGTCGAGCTCCAGTCCTACTGACCGACCCGCGCCGCGCGGGGCCTCGGACTCCAGCGGCGCGGGTCGTTCGACGGAACGTCCCGGCCTGGCCTACTCCATCGGCAGCGAGGGCTGGCCTGTCGGCCCGGACGCCGCGAAGTCACGTTCGGCCTGGGCGAGTTGCTCGGCCCGGTAGTCCGAGGAGCAGGCCCGCCCGAGGGCCTGCGAAGCGGCATCGGCGCCCGGGACGTGCCCGAGTACGGCGGCACAGTACTGGACGGCGGGGCTGGGCAGCGGCCGCAGCTCGGCCGAGCCGGCCGGGGTGGCGGCCACCGCCCCGGCAAGGGCGAGCGAGCCGGCCAGGACGGGAGCGGCGAGGCCGCGGGGAATGCGCATCGGGGTACCTCCGGACGGGTGGGGACAGCGGCGGTGGACTCGGCCGCCCGGCCCATTCGACGGGCGTCCGCCACCCGCGGCCCGGCCGACACACCGTGCACCGCACTAGTCGTACGTACGCCACCGGCGCGGCGGCCGACGGAGCCGACGGCCGCCACCCCCTCGATCACAGCCGCCACCCCCCTCGATCACGGCCGCCACCTCCCCGTTCCCGGCCGCCGCCCCGGCGATCAGCTCTCCGGCCGCCCCGAGGCGCCCTCCGGCCACAGCTCCGCGTCGCACGCCGCCACCAGCGCGCCGATCCGCGCCCACGCCTCCTCGGCCGGCAGCGGCTCCAGCCGGCGGCCGTCCCGCAGCCGCAGCGCGACCCGGTCGTCGACGGCCTCCTTCGCCCCGATCACCGCCTGGTACGGCACCAGCCGGGCCGCGCGGATCCGGGCGCCGAGGCTGCCGTGCTCGGGGCCGGCGACCTCGGCGCGCAGCCCGAGGTCCAGGCAGCGCTGCCGGAACCGCTCGGCCTGCGGCAGTTCGGCCTCGGAGACGGGCAGCAGCACCACCTGGACGGGTGCCAGCCAGGCCGGGAACGCGCCCCCGTACAGCTCGATCAGGTGGGCGACCACCCGCTCGACGCTGCCGATCACGCTGCGGTGCACCATCACCGGGCGGTGCTTGGCGCCGTCCGCGCCGATGTAGTGCAGGTTGAACCGCTCGGGCTGGTGGAAGTCGATCTGCACGGTGGAGAGGGTGAACTCGCGCCCGGCGCCGTCGGCGATCTGCACGTCGATCTTGGGACCGTAGAACGCCGCCTCGCCCTCCGCCGCCTCGAACGGCACCCCGGAGCGCTCCAGCACCTCGGTGAGCAGGGCGACGGCACGCTCCCAGAGCGCCGGGTCGGCGACGTACTTGCCGCCCGCGCCGGGCAGCGAGAGCCGGTAGCGGACCGGGACAATACCCAGTGCCCGGTGCGCCTCGCGGATCAACTCCAGTGCGGCGACGGCCTCGTCGGCCGCCTGCTCCGGGGTGCAGAAGATGTGGGCGTCGTTCAGCTGGATCGCCCGGACCCTGGTCAGCCCGCCCAGTACCCCGGACAGCTCGGACCGGTACATGCCGCCCAACTCGGCCATGCGCAGCGGCAGTTCCCGGTAGCTGTGGGAGCGTGAGCGGTAGATCAGCGCATGGTGCGGACAGAGGCTGGGGCGCAGCACCATCTCCTCGGAGCCCAGCTCCATGGGCGGGAACATGTCCTCGCGGTAGTGCGCCCAGTGGCCGGAGATCTCGTACAGCTCGCGCTTGCCGAGCACCGGGGAGTAGACGTGGCGGTAGCC
Organism: Kitasatospora sp. NPDC056273; assembly: GCF_042268845.1. Lineage (NCBI taxonomy): Bacteria > Bacillati > Actinomycetota > Actinomycetes > Kitasatosporales > Streptomycetaceae > Kitasatospora > Kitasatospora sp. NPDC056273. Next base: position 13,644 of record NZ_JBHJSJ010000049.1, read on the forward strand.
GGCCCGGCGCTCGCGGCCGCGGATGAACTCCTCCAGGGAGTGCCGGATCGCGGCGCCGTCGGGGAGCCAGTACGGCAGGCCGGAGCCCATCAGCGGGTCGGTGTCGAAGAGGTCGAGTTCACGGCCGAGCTTGCGATGGTCGTGGGCCGGGTGGCCGTGGGACTCGTGGTCGTGGGCCGCGTTGTCGTGCGAGGGCTGGTTACGCATGGTGGTCTCCACTCGGTCTGCGGGCGAGTGGGACCGGAAACGGCGAAGCCCCGGGGCACTCGCCCCGGGGCTTCGGACTAGGTCAGCAGTCAGCGCGCCGGGACTCTCTCCGGCGTCGTCGTGGCGAGTGCAGCGCGCTTCATACGTTCCACGGTAACAGCTCCGGTCCGCCGGCGGTGATCTTTTCCGAAGCGGGATCGGGGCCCGGATCCCGGCCCGGCGGCTCAGAAGAGCGTGACGCACCCGCGTGCGGCCAGCGCCGCCAGCAGCCGGGCCGGCGGCCGCACGTCGTTCCACCGGAGGTCCAGCTTCTCCAGCGCGGGCAGCGCCCCCGGGTCGGCCAGCCAGTCGGGTAGTTCGGTGACCCGGTTGCCGCGCAGGTCGAGGCGGCGCAGTCGCGGAAGCCCGGCGAGTACGGCGGGCAGTTCGGTGAGGGCGTTCTCCCGGAGTTCCAGCTCGCGCAGCTCCGCGAGGCCGCCGACCGAGTCCGGCACTCCGGTCAACTCGTTGCCGCGCAGCCAGAGTTCACGCAGCGCACCGAGTCCGCCGATCGACTCCGGCAGGGCGGTGAGCCGGTTCTGCTGGGCGCGCAGCTCGACCAACGAGGCCAGTCCGCCGATGGTGGCGGGGAGTTCGGTGAGCCGGTTCTCACCGACGTTGAGGTAGCGCAGCGCAGTGAGCCGGCCGAGCCCCTCGGGCAGGGCGGTCAGCGCGTTGTCGTGAAGGTAGAGGAAGTCCCGGAGCGCGGTGAGGCCACAGAGCTCGACGGGCAGCGCGGCGAGCCGGTTGTGCCCGAGGTCGAGGGTCCGCAGCCCGGTCAACCGGCCGATGCCGGGCGGGAGTTCCCGGATGCCGGTCTCGGCGAGGATGAGCACGGTCAGCTCGGTCCGGTCCCACACCTCGGCCGGCACCTCGTCGAGCGGCCGGCGCCAGAGGTTGAGCGTCACGTCCGCCGTTCCTCCCCCCGCTGTCATGCCTGCCCGCCCTGGGCCGGGCCGATGCGGAACTCCGCCAGCTCCCGGCCGTACCAGCGGTCGGTCAGTCCGGCACTGGTCATCCCGAGGCGCCGGCAGACCGCCGCCGACCGGGTGTTGTCCGGGGCGAGGATGGCGCGGATCTCGGTCAGGCCGTCGGCGAAGCCCTTGGCCAGGACGGCCCGGGCGGCCTCGGTGGCGATGCCCCGGCCCCAGCTGTCCGGGTGGAGGTGCCAGCCGATCTCGACCTCGCCGTCCCCGTCCGGCACGGGAAGCAGCAGGACCGCTCCCGCGACCACGCCGGTGTCCCGCCGTTCGACCGCCCAGACCCCGTACCGGGGGCCGGTGGAGCGCCCACGGCAGTGCTCGATGTACTGGCGGGCCTCCTCGGGGTGGGCCAGGGCGCGCGGCGTCCGGCCGAGCCACTGAGCGACCTCCCAGCGGGAGTAGATGTCGAACGCGCGCTCCTGGTCCGCCACCGTCCACTGACGCACCACCAGTCGTTCGGTGGTCAGCACCGTCTCCGAGCCGTCTTCCGTCCCCGCCATGGCGCGCACCCCTCTCCGATGATGTGTGTGGATCACCGTACGCACACCACGCCTCCGACGGGAACTCCGAAGCCCGCCCGGCCCCCTGTTGCCGAGACAGGCCGTAGCGCAGATCAGGTCGCGGTCGCAGCTCAGGCCGTGGACCCGCAGCTCAGGTCGCGGGCGGGAGTTGGGAGGCGGCCGCCAGCCCGGCCACCGTCCGGAGCTTGGCGAAGTACTCGCGGCAGTACTGCTCGTCGATCAGGGGCACGATCTTGTCGAGGTCCGCGATGCGGTGCCAGAGGTCGGAGATGCTCCGGTGGTCGAATCCGCCGTTCTGTTCCCGGAGTACGGCGGAGGCGACGGCGTCCTCCAGGAGGATCAGGCACACCCCGGCGATCTCCACCCCGAGGAAGCTCCTGGGGAACGGCGCCCGCTGGTGCTCCTCCCAGAGCCGGTCGAGCCGCTCCCGGGCCGACTCCCCGTCCGCGGCCCTGCCGGTGGCGTCGGCCACCACGGGCGGGCGGAGGAGCGCGGACACCGCGTCGAAAACGGCGCGCACCAGCTGGACGGCCGGCGCCGGGCTCACTTCGTCGCTCGCCACGGTGCCCCGTGCGAGCCGGTCGCGCAGCCGTAGGCAGGGGTCGAGTCCGGTCGCGAGCCCCTCCCCGAGGAGCCCCTGGGCGTCGGCCCGCCCGACCAGGTCCCGGAGCGGTTCCTCTACGGCCAGCCGTTCGACGAGGACCTGCTCCAGGGCGAACAGCGCGTGGGTGACGGCGACGGTGGCGAACTCGTACCGGTAGTAGGAGTGCCGGATGAGCTCCCGGGAGGTCTCCAGCGCGGTCATGACGCCCATCGGAGCTCCGGCGGGCACCTCCAGGTCGGCGACCAGGTCCCGCATCCCCGGATAGTCCGGGGCGACGGACCAGGCGCGGGGGTCCTGGGCAGGGGACAACGGCGAGGGGATCACCGGTGCATTCTCACCGCCGACGGAGGCCGGAGCCACCGATTTTCCCCCGGGCGCCCGCCTCCGTGCTGAGGGCCTCCCGTCGGCGGAAGCGCCGCCGCTCCGCCCGGTCCGCGCAGTCGGTCCTGTGCACGGACGAACCGGAGCGGCGGGCAGTCAGCCCAGCTTCGGCGCCACGGCGGCCGGGCCCCGCCCCGCCCCCTTCGCCGTCCCGCAGAAGGCCTGCTCCAGGAAGCCGCCCTCCGCCTGCAGCTGCGCCACGAACTCCGCCTCGCCGCCGCGCGGGGTGACGGACATCGACACCTGCCGGTCGCCCGAGCTCCACATCTCGGTGCTGTACCCGGGCACCGAGCCGTTGTGCCCGTAGACCGGGCCGCAGGAGAGCTGCCAGCTGGCCATCCCGAGCCCGTAGCCCAGCCCGGTCGGCGTGCCGTCGACCTCGATGGGGGTCGTCGTGGTCATCTCCTTCAGCAGCGCCGGCGGCAGCAGCCGGCCGCCCTGGAGAGCCTTGTCGAAGCGGTTCAGGTCGCCCAGGGTGGAGATCACCTCGCCGGCCGAGTTCGCCCAGGTGACGCTCGCCACCGTCACGTCCCGGTCGCTGCGGTCCGCCGGGCCGGGGCCCTCGGGCACCGTCCAGTAGCCGTGGGCGTGCGGGCCCCGGATGCCGGTGGCCGTGCCCGGGAAGTACGTGTCGGTGAGGCCGAGCGGGTGCAGGATGCGCGCGGTGGCCTCCTGGGCGTAGCCGTGCCCGGTCACCTTCTCGATGACCATGCCGAGCAGGGTGTAGTTGGTGTTGGAGTAGCTGTACCCGGTGCCCGGCGGGAAGTTGGGCGCGTGCGCCACCGAGGAGGCCACCACCTGGGCCGGGGTGATGTGCCGGGTCAGGCCGCCCTGGTCGAGCCAGTTCCGGACGACCGCCGCGTCCGTCCAGTCGGGGAACACCCCGCCCTTCTCGTTGGTGGGGTCCCAGAGGCCGGAGCGGTGGCTCAGGAGGTGGCGGACGGTGATGTGGCCACCGTTCGGGACCAGCCCGGGCAGGTACCGCTCGACCGGGTCGTCCAGGCCGATCCGCCCCTCCCCGACCAGTTGGAGCACCGTGGTGGAGACGAACACCTTGGTGACGCTGCCGACCCGGAACCGCCCGTCGGCGCGGACCGGCGCGCCGGTGGCCAGGTCGGAGACGCCGGACGCCCCGCGCCAGACCCCGTTCCCGTCCCTGACCTCCGCGATCGCCGCGACCGCACCCGCACCGGTCACCGCCCGCAGCGCCGCCGCCCTCGGGTCGCCGGAGCCCGGCCGCGCGTCGGCGGCCCCGGCGGCCCCGGCGGCCCCGGCGGCCCCGGCGGAGACCACGGGCCCGGCCAGTGTCAGACAGACCGCCCCCACCAACGCGGAAACAAACGTACGACGTGCCATGCGACCCCACCTTCGCAGTCGGCGAGCAGCTCCTCGCCTTCGTCGCCCAGCCTCGCCGCACCGTTGACGGCCCGTCATCCTCCGCCAGGAGGAGTCGGTCGTACACCGCACAACGGAGGGCGTCCGCCGGAAGGCGGAGGTCCGCACCGGGCGCTACGACCGCGCGCGGCTACCGGGCCGGGGCCGGGCGGACCGGGTGCTTGCTCAGGATCGACACCCGGTTGAAGGCGTTGATGGCGATCGACACCCAGACCGCCGCCGAGATCTCCTCGTCGCTCAGCACCTCGCGCGCCACGCCGTACGCGGCCTCCTGGAGCGCCGCGTCCGCCGGGGCGGTGGTCGCCTCGGCCAGCCCGAGCGCGGCGCGCTCGCGGTCGCTGAACACCTCGGTGTCCCGCCAGGCCGCGAGCACGCCCAGGCGCTGGGCGGTCTCGCCCTCGCGGATCGCGGCCCTGGTGTGCACGTGCAGGCAGTAGGCGCAGCCGTTGATCTGCGACACCCGGAGGTTGACCAGCTCGATCAGCCGGCGGTCCAGTCCGGCCGCGGCCGCGACCTCGCGCGCCGCCTCGGCGGCGGCCAGGAACGCCTTGTACGCCTGGGGGCTCTGCTTGTCGATGAACACCCGCCGGTCCGTCGGAACCGCCGCCACATCACTCACCTGGACTCCTTAGGCTGATCGGGCTGTCGTGCGCCACTCTGCCATGGCATGATAGTTGAATATAGAACTAATTGCACCTGGGAGGGACCACCCGTGAGCACCGCCGAGACCGACCGCGCCGCCACCCCCGCCGCCGACCCGCGGGTGGAGGTCCTGCCCGCCCGGGACGTGCCGCTCGGCGGCCCGCGCGCGATGACCGTACGCCGCACCCTGCCCCAGCGCTCCCGCAGCACCATCGGCGCCTGGTGCTTCGTCGACCACTACGGTCCCGACGACGTCGCGAGCACCGGCGGCATGGACGTCGCCCCGCACCCGCACACCGGACTGCAGACCGTGAGCTGGCTCTTCACCGGCGAGATCGAGCACCGCGACAGCCTCGGCGTCCACGCGTACGTCCGGCCCGGCGAGGTCAACCTGATGACCTCGGGCCGCGGCATCGCCCACTCCGAGGTCTCCACCCCGGCCACCACCGTCCTCCACGGCGTCCAGCTGTGGGTCGCCCTGCCCGAGGAACACCGGCACACCGGGCGCGACTTCCACCACCACGTGCCCGCCCCCGTCGCCCTGGACGGCGGCGAGGCCCGGGTCTTCCTCGGCACCCTCGCCGGCGACACCTCCCCCGTCCCCACCTTCACCCCCCTGCTCGGCGCCGAGCTGACCCTGCACCCCGGGGCCACCGTCACCCTCGACGTCGACCCCGCCTTCGAGCACGGCCTGCTGGTCGACAGCGGACACGTCCGCCTCCTCGGCACCCCGCTGCGCCCCGCCGAACTCGGCTACGCCGCCCCCGGCCGCGACACCCTCACCCTCACCAACACCGGCGACACCGACGCCCGCCTGGTCCTGCTCGGCGGCACGCCCTTCGAGGAGCAGATCGTCATGTGGTGGAACTTCATCGGGCGCTCTCACGAAGACATTACCCGAGCCCGCGAGGAGTGGATGAGCTCCGCGAACCCCGACCGCTTCGGCGCCGTCGAGGGCTACCCGGGCGACCGCTTGCCCGCCCCAGAGCTCCCGGGAATCCCCCTCAAGCCCCGTGGAAACGTGCGCTGACCTGGGTAGTTACCAGTCAGGGGTGCGACGGCCAGCTCCGCCGCACCCCCGAGCCGGAGTCCCCCTACGCCCACCTTGAAGCGCTCCTGTCGACACTCGACTCGGCACTCGACACGTGACACTGTTCGACCATCCGCGACAGCGCCTGACAGGACCAATGCTGACTCAATGCTGAGTTTGCTGACGGCCCATCAGAAATGACCGGGGCACTCACGGAGCCCGGGGCGTCATCGCCGGGTGCCGCCGCGAGAACCGGCGGAGGCCCTGCCACGGCCCCCTCGCCGGCCGCCGAAGGACGGTCACCACCAGAGCGGCGCGGGCCGGAGAAGACAGCAACCATGCCGTCCGTTGCCCTCACCGACGATCTTGCTTCAAGCCAGTTATTAGACCCGGGCCCTGCGGGCATTCCCAGCCCCCTCTGTCGGCAAGAGCCCGCCGACCCGCCCCGACCCGGCGCTAGGGTGACCTCATGGCGGACGCCCCGACGACAGCAGCACCCTCGGTCGAGGCGCTGGACGCCCTCGTCGAGCGTGCCTGCGAACCGCCGACCGGCAGGTCTCGGGCGAAGCAACTGCGCTGGGTCGCCGGCGAACTGCGCACCGCCCTGGAGCGGGGCGCGATCGTACCCACGGCCGCCGGCTCACTCGCCCTGCTCTTCACGCCGGACACCCTCGCCGACTACCTCAAAGCCGCCGAGCAGGGCCTGCTGCGACGCAAGCCCACTGCACGACCGGGCCACGCCTCACCAGCGTCCATGCGCGTCCGCGAGGACTGCCTCCGCATCCTCGGTGCCCGGGCCGGCATCACCGCCACGATTCCGGACCGCAACCCGCCACCGGTGGAACTCCGGCCCGTAGTCGCCGCCCGCCCACGCAGCGTCCTCCTCGGCCACCTGGAACACTCGGCCCGCCCTGGCCGGTCCGAGTCCCGCAGCCGGATCCTCGCGATCATCGGCACCGTGCTGGACACCGGCTGCCGCGCCGGCGAACTCTGCGCCCTGCGCACGGACGACGTCGACCTGCAGCGCGGCACGATCCGCCTCACCCACCTCCCCCAGCACCGCAACCCGCGCACCGCGCCCGCCACCATGACGGTCGGCCTGTCCGGCCCCACCCGGGCCGCGATGCGCCACTGGCTCACCGTCCGCGGCCACCTCGTCACACGCGACACCACCCAACCCGTCGGCCCGGGCAACGAGACCACCGACGCCCTGTGGGTGAGCATCGCCCCCAGCGGCCACCCCCGCCCCGGCCTACCCCTGCACTTCCGCGGCCTGGCCCGCGCCTACGCCCGCGCAATCAACGACCTCAACACCGACATGGCCGCAGAACCCGGCTGGCACCCGCTACCTCAACGCATGGAACAACTACGCCGCGCCATCGAACTCGAACCCGCCGACCCCGACGGTACGGCCCTCCTCCGCCGCGCCCGCACACCTGCGGACGACCCCAAAGCGACGGCACCGGATAGTCGGGTCAGCCCAATGAACCGGCCCTCTGCCGCAATCGGTGGCAACGAAGCGTGACGGGCGTCCTTGCCAGGCCATGCGAGATGCCAACGAGCCTACGGGAAAGGCCTTTTCCGGGTTTCGGCATTGGCTGTCGAGAGTTACCTGGATGGCGACGACGTGCCCGGTTCGCCAGCCACCGCCGGCGAACCCAACACAGAGATCTTCACCTCGGTCGGCACCATCATCGATCCCCTGGACGAGATGATCATGATCCTCCAGCAGTGTGCGCAGAGCGTTGACTCCGGCTCGCTCGATCTTCCGGCTCGCGCTGATGATTGCCACGTTGAACACCTCACCCGACACGTCCTGCTAGCCGCTGCAACGTAACCATCGGGACTGACAACGGTGCCGGACACCCAAGGCTGACCCCCAGACAACGGGCTCGCGGACACCCGAGGCCATTGTCAGCGAACCTGGGATCGAGCGGTCCCAGCTGCCCACCGCACCGCAACCGCAACGGTGCTGCACCAGGAGGGTACGGAGGCGCCAACTTCGGGTCCTCCTCGCGGGACGCAGTGCAGCTACCTTCCAGTCATCGTCGGGTGAACCTGGTACGGGACGGCGTCCCTCGACAACAGCTTCGTCACCCGCTCCGTGTGACCGGCCGGGGCCACCAACATCAGGAGCGCCTGCGCTCGGGACGCCCCGACGTAGAGAACGCGCCTGGCTTCGGTCTGGAACCCGAACTCCCAGTCGTCGAGGACCGTCCGGCCGGTGCGTCCTTGCGCATCCTCGTCGGCAGGGTCAGCGCGACGGCCGGGAACTCCTGGCCCTTCACACCATGGATCGTCGAGGACAAGAGCTCGGATACGGCTTCTGCCTTGAGAAGTTTGTCCCAGTCCTCGGTCTTGGGGGCTCGGACGCGGGAGCTGTTGACCGTCAGCTGCGGGGGCCAGTCCAGTTGGGCAACCCTCGATCGGAGTTCTGCACTGAATTGGGATGCGGTCTTGTCCCATGGCTCCAGGGGCTGACAAAGACGGATGGTCGTGTCCCGCAGCCATCGGCGCTCGATTCCGTTGGCGTCCAGCACGGCGTCCAGCACGGCGTCCAGCACGGCGTCCAGGGACAACTCGTCGAGGGCGTCGCCGGCCACTACCTCGACCAGGTACCGTTCGACCCGCGCGAGTGCGGCAACTCGGGACTTTCCGTCGGAGCCGGTCCTGAGCTTGTGGCCAGCCTCGACAACGGCGGCGACACGGTTGGCGCCGACCAGGTCGGTCCCGGCAGCGCCGACTGCCCGTAGGGCATCGGCTCCTCCGTGCGAGACGATGATCGTCTGGCTGGCGGAGAGCCCGTTCTCCGCCGCCACGGACAGCACCAGGGGCATCGCCGCTGGCATCCCCCTCGCCGTCGTCTCCAAGACCCTGCGTCACTCCAATCTCGCCATCACCGTCGACCTCTACGGCCACCTCCTCAAGGATTCCGCCGATGAAGCCGTCAAAGCGCTCTCCGCCGCCCTCGACCGCGCAGACGCCCAGTGCGCAGACCGCATCTCCGGGAGCGTCCCCGACGCCTGCCTGGCCGCATAGATCCGGACACCTGGTACCCGGCCGCACCGAACAAGTGCCGGGAACCGCTTGACCGCGCCGTCATCCAGCACATCCCTGGCCGTCCGGCAGCTGCCCTGCGCTTCGCACGTGAGCGGCGGACCGGCAGCCGCGGGGTGCTGACGGCCCGCCTCGTGTCGGGCTCGGAAAGTCACAGCCACACAGATCGTCCACCAGTCGGCCCACCAACCAAGACCATCACAGCCCTGGACAGGCGGACCAGTTCGGCCACGTGCCACGTGCGGGGCTGATCCCGACACTCGTCGCCAGCCGCAGCACGAGCACGTACGGACGTACCGGTGTTCGTAATCCTGCAGCGTCATTGACTGGTTGTGTCCGGAGATGAGCGTCCGCCGATCAGCGTTCCGTTACACCTGTCGCCGAGACCGGCCTTGTCTCCATCCGGTTCTAGAAGATCGCGTAGAGTTTATTCTGGTAGACCGTGAGTACAGGTGCACGTGGGACCGAGGACGGGTCGCTGATTTCGACCGCTTCAGGCCAGTTCTCCGTGCTGGTGCTGGACCAGACAAGTGCTCCGTTCATGGTCGTGATGAGGGCGTGCAGCTTCCCGTCGAAGGCGGCCAGGGCGGGGCGGAATCGCGACCTCCAGTTGTTCAGCGGGCTCGGGTTCAACCAGTCGCGGGAGCAGTGCACCGCGTTTTCGGCACCGATGAACAGACAGGTCAGGGCATTGTTGAACCGGGCGAGGCCGACCCCGCTCAAGGCACCCCAGGGCAGTTGAACCGGAGAGTCCTGGGACAGAACGTAGCTGTCGGTGGTCCGGCGATATTCGGCCCGGTTCACGATTCCTTCGGGAGAGACGAAAAGGACGAACTCTTCCATTTTGGTCAGTGATTGGCTAGACGACCAGGCCCTTTTGATCCCATCCGGCAGGCCGTCCATGTGACCTCCGCGGTCCATGTACACGGGTCGGCCTGCGCCCCGGATGTCAACGCCGGGAGCGCAGCTACTGTACCTATATTCGCTATAGCGATCATTCCATCCTGCCACCCAGCTGACCCCGTCGAAGAGCATCTCGTTTCGTTCGTCGCCGTCGGCATAGATGCAGAGAATGCGGTCACCGAAGGCTCCGGCGGCCAGGGTGAGGTCTGTGATCGGTACTTTGGGCGGGGAAATGGGGATGGGGATCAGTTCGGGGGCGCTCCAGGTTGTCGACCCTTGTTCGAGGACGCAGAACCGCAGGTACCTTCCCCTCAGGATGAGGTCATCGGTCTCCAGCCACCCCTTGACGGTGGTTGTGCTGCCGAGGGCGATTCGGTGGCCGCTCGACGGGTCGATGGTGTTGGTGCGGAGCGTCCCGCCGGGGTCGATCTCGACGTCCCCACGTGCGGTGATGGTGCCGTGGACGATGAGTTCGCCGACTTCGAGGTCGGGCCGCCAGACCGTGACTGCGGTGGTGAGGGTGTGGACCATGGTGGCGTCGGTGGTGGAGGTGGCTTGCACCATGAAGCCGGTGGTGTTGTACAGCGGCCCCGACTCCCATTCCCGATCGTCGACCTGTTCGGAGAGTTTGTCCCAGAACACACGGCACGTCGCGTTCTGGACCTCCCACGTCAGTTTCACCGTCTCGCCGTTGTCGACCATGATCTTGCTCGGCCGCAGGTTGCGGAAGAGGAAGCCGGCGGGGAACTTCTCCACCGTGACGACGGCGGATTTGGGCGTGTAGTTGCTGTCGGTGGGTGAGGTCTCCTCGATGATCTCGATGGGGACCCTGCCCGTGACGGTGTTGATCTCGATCTGGGAGATGACGAGGGTGATGACCCAGGAGCCGTCGAACTGGGGCCACTCATCGGGTTTGAAGGTGAAGACGCGTTTGCCGTCCTCGGTGGTGGGGGTGAGGGCGTCCCAGCCGCCGCCGTGTTCGGGTTCGGTGCCGCCGATGACGCCCGGTTTGATGCCGGAATACGTGTTGGTCAGCTCGTTGCTGTTGGGGCCGATGGGGATTTTCACGGTGATCTTGCGGCAGTAGGCGGGCTGCGTCATGTTCCGGCCGACCGTCAGTTCGAGCTTGGCGACGGTGATGTCCTTGTCGGTGCTGGCCGTCAGGGGGTCGGGATCGGTTGTCGGGGTGTAGGTGAGCAGGGCGTCGGTGGCTTGCAGTCGGATGGTCATGCTGCGGCTCCTTGGCGGTGGTTGCTCAGAATGCGGCAGGCTCGGCGGGTGCGCCGGGTGGTGTGGGCCTGCGGCGGTCGGCTGTCCCGTCCGGGTGGGGGCTAAGCGTCGTGGGCGGGGGACAGCTGGAGGTAGCCGGCGCGGGCCTGCGGGACGGGGTCGTCGGGGTGGGCGGTGTTGTCGGACTGGACGATGGGCAGCTCGCCCCAGTCGGGGACCTGTGCGGTGGTGACGTGGGGTTCGGCCCAGGTCCAGTCGCCGTGCCAGGAAGCGGGGCGGGGCATGACCAGTCCGCTGCCGGGGGCGTCGGTGGCGACCGTGAACGCGCGCAGGGCCACCGGGTGGCCCTGCGCGGCGGTGAAGCGCAGCCGGATCAGCCTGGCCTGAACCGTGGTGTCGTGGTGGATTTCCTGTCGGGCGGCGTAGGTGCCCAGCTCGGTCCAGGAGGCGGTGTCCGGGGTGCCGTCGGTGGAGCACTCCAGCACGGTGGCCGGGGTGGAGAATCCGCCCGTCAGGTCGCCGGGGAGGATGTCGATCCGGTGGACGGTGCGCTGCTTGCCGAGGTCGACCAGGACCCAGCCTCCCTGGGCGACGTGTTCGCGGCTCAACCAGTAGGTGCCGAGGTTGCCGTCCAGGAGCCGGGCGATCGGGTGGCCGTCGGTGCTGCCCAGCGGCGACTCCGCCTCCTGGTCGACGGTGCGGGCCGGGGCGAGGAGCGGGTCGAGACGGAAGGAGGCGCGGATGCGCGCCAGGGCCTGGTGGACGAGGTCGGCGTCCAGCGCCAGGGCGGCGACGGGCAGGATGCCGGTGGTGGCGTGGACGGGAACGTGGGGGTCGGCGAGGAGGGTGAGGTGGTGGGTGACCGCATCGTCGCCGGGGCGGGCCGGCAGGGCGAGGTCGTAGCCGAACTCGATGGGCTGGACGTAGTCGCTGCCGGATTCGGGGGCGACGGCGTTCAGGACGGTGTAGTCGGTGGCGCCGCCAGGGCCGCTGGAGCTGGCGAAGTAGCCGATCAGGCCGTCCGTGAGCCGCTGCGGATCGCCGAGCCTGATGGGCCACCGGTAGTCGGGGTACTCGGGGTGGGGTGGGTCGAGAACGTCCCAGCTGGGGCTGGTCAGTGGGGCGCCGCGCAGCTCGATGTCGAGAGCCGCGCGGATGAGGGCGACCGGGCGGCCGATGAGCCGGGTGGGGCTGCGGTCTTCCTGGGCGTCGGGGTCGGTGATGGTGGCCAGGGTGGCGTCGATGGTGTCGACGAGCTGGTCGAACGCTGCGGGTGGCTTGGCCAGCAGTTTGACGAGCATGCGTGAAAGCTGGGGGAAGTCCTCCGCGAAGTCCTCGGGGCAGGCGTGGGGAGCGTGCGGCAGGGCGTTCCAGGCGGTGCGGCTCTGGTCGCCGACGACGCGCAGTTCGCCCAGGGGTGCGCCGTCAGGGGCGTAGACCAGCATGGTGCGGTCGAGGTGGTTGAGCATCAGCCACCCGACGACCGGGCTTGTGTCGACGGTGGAGGCGTCCACGACGCCGGTGTAGCGGGCGCTGTCGCCGGCGTGTGCGGGGTCGAACCGCACCCGGGAGTCCTGCAACAAGCGGGGCGGGAGCTGGAAGAACCGTTTGAGGGCGCGGACGCCTTCGTAGAGGGGAGCGTCGGGTTTGACGCTGTCGGCGTGGACGGTGTCGAGCTTCTGGTAGTTCTCCTGCACCAGGTTGGTGATGTCGCAGAAGCGGGAGAAGCGGTCGATGATCCGCAAGGAGGCGAAGAAGAACTGCCCGGCCCGCACCGGCTGGAAGCGGTCCTGGTCTTCGGTGAAGTCGGCCGCCGGTCCGGGGTTGGGCACGGACTGCGGGTCTCCGAAGAGCGCCGCCTGGCTGCCCGCGGGGGTCATCATGCGGGCGGCGCCGTCCTGTTGGAGCAGCCAGTCGTTGAACCCGTCGAGGGTCTGCGAGAGCAGGTGCATCTCCTCGTAGTCGTCTCGCAGTTGTTGCAGGCCGGCAGTGTCGCTGGTGGGGTAGGTGTCCAGGTAGCGCTTGATCTGTCCGCGTAGCACATACGGGACGGTGGGGGTGAGGAAGGCGCGGTCGCGGAAGACGAGCCAGCGCATCTGGGCGTCGCCTGTGGAGTTTTCGCCGCTGCGTTCGGCGCCGGTGCCCTTCCAGACGTAGTCGCTGCCGTCGAACTCCCAGTGATCGGTGCCGTCGCTGTGGTACGGGGTAGGGCAGTAGCGCAGTTCCCACTGCAGATACATCGGTGCCCACGGCTGCTTCCAGACAGCGGTGTATTCGGCCAGGGTGCCGTCGACCTTGTTGTCGGGGTCGGAGAGGGCGTCCGCGAGTGCGTTGCCACTGCTGCTGTCGGAAGGGGCGCGGAACGCTTGGTCCAGCAGGTCGCATTCGGCGATCAGAGCACGGCAGACGGCGGGCAGGTCGGCCAGGTTCGGGGCGAGCGGACTGGCGGGTACCGGCTTCCAGTTGCCGTCGACATGGACGCGCCGAAGGAGCCGGGAGGGGATGCGGCAGGGCAGGGGGTCGTCGGCGTCCCGGGAGAGGGGCTCGGTGGTGCCGGCACCCTCGATGACGACGACCGGGTCGGCGGGATGGTGGAACGGCTCGCGGGCCGTACGCCGCAGCTCCAGGGCGTTTGGGAGCGGGTGGGCGGGGTCGCGGACGTAGGCGTCGATGGCCTCCTGCAGTTCCTCGGGGGTCAGGCCGTGGGGGACCTGGCGAAGGAGCTGGGCGGCTTGGGCGAGCAGGGTGCGTGTCCGGGCGGCCAGGCTGCCTGCGTCGTCGAGGTCGAGCGCGGCGTCGGCGACCGCGGCGTCGAACTGAGCCGGGTGCTCGCCGCTGTGGTGGCGCAGCCACCACAGCGTCCACAACCTGCTCTGCGCCTGCTGGAGGGTGATCGACAGGGCGTCGTGCTGCGCTTGGCGGGCGTTGAGTTCGGCCAGCCACCCCGGGACGGGCGGGAGTTCGACGGGCTCGTCGGAGGGGCGGGGGGTGATCTGCCAGACGTAGCCGCCGTCGTGGCCGGCGAACCAGGCGCTGCGCAGGGCTTCGTCGAGGGCGATGTCGCCTTCGACGGTGCCGTAGGTGTCGATGGTGCCTTCGAACAGTGCGCGGATCAGGTCGCCGGTGCGCGGGTTGCGGGTCTGCCGGGTCACGAGGGCGCCAGCGGCGTCGGCGGTGCTGTGGCCGATGGCGACCGTCTGGGTGAGCGGGTCTGGCATGTCGGATTCGGGGTAGAAGTTGCGTTGCTTCCAGGGGATGCCCAGGCTGGTGCCCGCGTAGAAGGTGCGTTGCGCGGCGGGCGCGTCATGGGGGGCGGACCAGCCCAGCGCGGTGAGGATGTCGGCCGGTGTGTGGTCGGGGGGCAGCAGGCCGGGAATGTCGGGGGCCTGGGCGAGGATGTCCCGGCCGGGGTCGGAGTACCAGCCGATGACCTGGTAGCTGATCTCGGTGTTGGGCGGGTAGGTGTTGAGCGGGTCTTCGGCTTTGATGTCTTCCAGGGTGTCGTGGAGCATGAAGACGTCCTGGTGGAACGGGGCGAAGGCGGCGAAGGCCGGGATGCCCGGGCCGACCGCGGTCAGGAACAGCTCACGGGACTCCGGCTCCCGCCATGGCCCGTTGGCGAGGTCGTGTTTGCGGCCGATCCGGTCGGCGTGCGGCTCCGGGTTGCGGCCGCGGGTGGTGGCGAAGCGGGAGGTGCCGTGTCCCAGGCCGGCATCCGGGTAGTCGCTTTCTTTCAGGTAGTCGCTGTGCACCACCCACCCTGCTGCCTTGCGGACTTGGTCCTTGGGTGAGAAGAAGTAGCGCACCACCAGCCACCGGTTGGGCACCAGTGGAAAGGCGGTCTCGCCGGTTTCGGGGTCGTAGTGGCCGCGGGTCAGGGCTTCGGGTAGCTCCCACTGCACCCGCAGCCCGAAGGACAGGTCGTAGTTCTCCCTGCCCACCGGGGGCTCCGCCGGAGCGCGCTCGCCGATCATCGCGGTGAAGTTCAGGTTCCAGTGGCAGAACCCGTCGCTGTCCTTGACCTTGTCGTTGACCATCAGGGTGCGCACCCGCACCGGCACGATCAGGTCGGTGTCGGAAGCTGGAACGTTGGTCATGGTGTGCGGGTCTCCTCAGGCGCGGGGCAGCAGCAGTTGTTCCAGCGGGGCGTTGACCAGTTGCACGGCGAACTCACTCGCGTTCAGCTGCGGGCCGGTGCGAAGCGCCTGGGTGAGGGCAGGGACCAGGCCGCCGTTGCCGAGCAGGTGCAGCACGTCGTTGCCGCCGGGACGCAGGAAGCGGTCGAAGATCGAGCTGCCGTCGTCGGGGAAGTCACGGCCCAACGACGCACCCAGTGGCGAGGTGGCGTTGGGTGTGAGCTGGCGCAGGCCGATCACGGGCCTGCCCTGCTCGTCGTCGATGCCGAAGTGGATGCCCTGGCCCGGCTCGCGGATCGTGACGTTGTCCGGGATGCCGTCGAAGAGCACCAGCAGGGTGTCAGGGGCGAGCCGGGCACGGCGCAGTTCGGCGCGCTGGGAGCCGGCGCTGTGCGCGGTGATGGTCATCGCGGGCCAGGCGGGGACGAGTTGGGAGCGGATCAGGATGCCGGCGGCGGGGCGGGCGCCGGTGCTGCGGGCTGTGGTGGCCGCGCGCAGGGCGTCGTCGAGCTGGGCGTCCATGGAGGTGTGGATGCCCACGCTCGCCGCCCCGTCGATCAGGGCGTTGATCCAGCCCGGATCCACGGCGAAGACCCGCAGGGATTCCTCGGGGAGCATGTCGGGGTGGGGGACGAGGTAGTGGAAGGGGACGCCGTCCAGCAGGTTGAGTTTGTCCAGCCAGGTGGGCAGGGAGGCGATGTGCTGGTCGGCGGTCGCACGCAGGGCGCTCTGGGCGGCCTTGGTGCGCAGAGTCGCCCGGGCTTCGGCCCGGGACAGCGGGATGCGTCCGGTGGCGCGCGGCACCTCGGCGGCGTCCACCGGTGGCGCGGCAAGGGCGCTGACCACGGATGCGGCGGCGAGGGTGTGGAGCCACTCCAGTCCGGGCCGGGGAACAGGCTGGTCCGTGGTGGTGCGGGCGGCGCGGGCCGGGTCCGAGGCCAGCGCGATCATCGTGGCGGCCTGGTTGGCGAGGTGGCGGCGGGCCCGGGTCACGTCACCGGCGTAGTCGGGATCCGACAGTGCGATAGCCCGCCCCAGCGTCCACGCCGCGGCGTAGCCGACGTCGAACAGGCCGTGGTCCTCTTCGTAGATCAGGAGGTGGTCGGCGGTGGTGTGGTGCTCCGGGGTGGCGGGTACCCGCCGCGCGCCCACGGGGGTGAACGGCCCCCGGTACCAGGCGTAGCCGAGCTCGCCGGACAGGACCCGGTGCGGGACGGGCACGTAGCCGAGCGCCAGGCGCTGGGTGACGTAGGTGTCCTCCGCGTCACCGCCGGTGCCGGTTGCCGCTGGTTCCAGGCGCAGGGTGAGCCGGTGGGGGTCGGCGATGCCGGGTGCGGTCATGTTCCGCAGCAGTCCGCGGGCGTCCAGGCCGGCTTCGGGGTCGCTGCTGAACGACCAGGTCCACAGCGAGCACAGCCGAAGGTGCGTGGTGCCGGGCGCGATGGTCCCGGCGAGTGGCTTGTCGTGGCCCTCCAGGGACACCAGGTGGCAGGTGTAGGCGCCGGCGGTACGGGGGAAGCGGTTGGCGTTGACGACGGCGAAGTCGCCCTCGGTGAGGACTTCTCCTTCGAAGCGCCGCTGGGCTTTCTCGACCTTGCGGACGTGGGCGAGGTAGTAGAGCTCGTCCTCGGTGGGGATCAGCCGCCGGAAGAGATCGACGGGAACGTCGATGGTGCGGCAGGTGCTCTCCAGCGTCTCGGCCGGCAGGCCGGTGATGGCGGGGCCGAGGACGCCCGCCTCACCCGGTCGGCACAGCTCGGCGACCCGGCGGGAGGTGGCCAGTCCCATCGCGTCCGGATCCTCCGCCAACTCGCCCTCCCGGAAGACCATCAGGGCCAGCCAGGGGGCGCGGGCCTCGGCGCGCGACCACTTCGGTTCCCGTTCCCACGGCAGGATCGGGCGGTTGAGGGTGATGTGCGGCAGGACGAGGTGGTAGTCGCCGCTGGCACCGTTGCCGGGGAAGACCGCGTGCACGGAGGAGGCGTCCAGGACGAACTGCACGGCCCGGATCTCGAACGCCTCACTGGCGCGCGGCAGCGGTTCGTCCCGGTCGATGGGGGTGCCGTTGGCATCCTTCAGGACGTGCTGGACGTCGACGGTGTAGGTACCGGGGGTGGCGATGGGCAGTTCGTCGTCGTGGAAGGTGATGTCGAATTTGGGCTGCTGGGTCGGCATGAAGGGAATCCCTCGCAGGCGGGAGGACGGGCGGGTCAGCCGGCGGCGGTGAGCAGCGGCGAGGAGACGAGCGTGTCGGCGGCGATGTCGGCGTACCGGTTCCGCGGGCCGTTGACGCCGGGGGCGACGCCGAGCCGGACCATCGCCGTGTAGGCGGCGTCCCGCCGAGACTGCTTGTCGGCGATGGTGGAGGCGATGGTGTCGATGCTGGTGGACGATGCCACTGGTGCGGGCCCGGCAGCCCGCCCTGGCCGGGTGGACAGTGCCCCGTCCGGGGTGACCTTCTCGGCCCCGAGCGCCTTGGAGGTGACCGGGCCGACCTTCGCCTTGCTCAGCTCCGGCGGTGGGACCTCGAAGTCGATGCCGATCGCGCGCCGCAGCAGCGGAACCTCGTCCAGCGCATCCCCCGGCTGCTGCAAGGGTGCGCCCCACATGGACGTGGCGACCTTCTGGTACGCGACCTCGATCTTCCAGTCGTTCAGGTTGGGCTTGCGACCGTTGTGTTCGATGGTGACGCGGTGTTCGGAGACCACACCCGTCTTGCGCATCGGACGGATCCCGACCCCACCGGGGTCAACGCCCAGCCGCGCTTCGTTGAGGTAGACGGCGGTGGCGGGGATCGCGGAGGTGGTGGAGAACGCGAACCCGTAGGCGGAGGCCAGCACCGGTGCCGCGATCGAGCGGCGCGCGGCCACCTCCCCGGCGTCCACGTCGGCGAGCAGACCGCGCTGCGGGGTCACGGCGACGGGCGCCGGCAACTGGGCACGCATCTCCGGCCACGGAATCGCGGGCGGACTCGTACGCCCGGAGCCGATGTTGAAGCTGAACGAGACGAACCAGACCTTGACCGTCACCCGCCCGCCGAACGGCGGTGTCCACAACGCCAGATCGATGCCCACCGTGATGGACACTCGCACCTTGACGAACCACACCTTGATGGTGAACGCCACCCCGATGCTGATGCCCAGCGCCATGTCCAGGTAGAACGGCTTCCACTGGATCAGCACGTCCAGGTACGCGGTGAACCAGGCCGACAGCAGACCCGAGGTGTAGCTGGCCTCCAGGCGCCCGCCGACCATGAACGCGCTCGGGGTGAGCGCGGTGTACCCCTGCGCCTTGACGACGATCTTGTTGTCCGGGGTCCACACGAACCCGAGGCGGGCCGGAACCGGATAGTGGCCGGGAACCCGGTAGCGGGGGTGGTAGCCGCCGACACTGATCACGAAGTCACCGGCCTGCGGCCCGGCCGTCCAGACGTACACCGCGATCCCGCCGGTGAGCCGGCAGGCCGGGTCGAAGATGAACGAGCCCGCACCGACCGCCACGTCCAGCGACAGCAGGCCCTGGGACTGCTGGTAGGCGAGCTTGAGGTCCAGGTCCAGGCGGGCGTGGACCTTCTTACCGGGCTCCGCGTTGCGCGGGAACGTGATGGAGGTGCGGCCCAGCAGCATCACGTTCAGCTCGCGGCCGAACTCCACCAGCGCCAGCGCCTTGGTGTCGATGAACTTGAACGTGGTGAACTGGACGCCGACCGCGCCCCAGTACTGGCCATCGGCCGGCCGCACCCAGTCGGTCAGATCCTTCAGGATCTTCTCCGGAGTGGCCTCCGGGCGCCCGTCCAGGCGGGCGATCAACGGGAAAACGGGGAGTTCCTCGATCTTCGGCACCCGCACCGAGCTGTTGACACCGAAGCCACCCGACAGGCCGGTCACGGTGAACGCCGGCGGACCGAACAGCGCCGCACCGCCCTTCGCCGCCGCCTCACCGAACAGGAACACCGACGCCCAGCCGCCCCTGCTGCGCGCGTAACTTCCCGCCGCCTGCATCGCGAAGAGCCCGGCCTCCACCGCCACCAGGCCCGCGATGTACACCTCGTACGCGTCGTCGTTGCGTACCTCCAGCACGCCGGTGACCTTCAGCGGCGGAACCGCGATCCGCACCCCTGCCCCGGCCAGCACCGGTGTGACCGTGAAGTCCTGGTCCACCGCCAGGCCCAGACCGATCATGTCCAGCGCCACCGGCCCGAGCGTCAGGGTGGCGTCGAAGGCGACGAACAGCCGGCCTTTCGCGTAGCCCAGGCTCACCCGGCGGATCCGCACCGGCCCGAAGACCTGATCCAGCTCCTGGGCCGAATCGCTGCGCTGTTGCCCCGCAACAGCGGCACGTTCGCGCCCCAGCACCACCGCGCCCTCGGACGTGTCCAGCGGCACCAAGCCATCAGTCCCACCCTGCAACAGGGCAGCGGCCGTGGTGCTGTTCGGCCGCCGGACCAATGGCGCCAGCGCTCGGCCACCCATCGTCAGCAGCCCCCAGACGAGCAGGCCGCGTTGCAGCGCCTCGTCCATCAGCACCGGCAGCAGCCCCTGCGCGGCCCCGGGCAGACCCGCGACCACGGCGTTCAGCTCCCGGACCTGAGCGAGAGGCCAGGCACGATCCGCATGGCAGAAATTCACTCCTGTCACGACCACATCGCGATCCGCGGGGATGCTCTCCCCCACCAGCGGCAGATCGGATGCCCGGGCCCCCACCACCCCTCGGACCGCCACCAGACGAGCGGCCCCCGGCCCCGCGCCCTCGGGCACCGAAGCCACCACCACCCCCACCCGGCCGACGACCGCCGACACCACCAGCGCCCCCGCCGCGGCGGTCCCCACGGGAAGGCGATAGACGAACGACACCGAGCCGAACGATGGAACGAAGGGCCGCAGATCCGCAGGGATATCGATTCCGACGGCCGCGGCCAGGTGAGCCAGCGTCAAGGGCTGGCCGTCGTCCTCCAGGGACGCGCTCAGTTCCCAGGCCCCTGAGCTCGTCTTGGCGATCGCGCCGCTGAACCACAGTCGGGTCTCCGCACCCTCTACGCCGGCGGTGAAACCGGCGTCCGCGGACAGCGAGAACGCCGGGGCCCCGCCGGCGGGCGGGGTCGAACGCCGGAAGCAGACGAGCAGGTCCATCACCGTGTCACCGAGGCGGACTTCGGTGGCTGCGGTGAACTCCCATTCCTCCGGGCCGCCGGGGCTCGTCAGCACCTCGATCGTCAGGTACTGAAGGTCGAAACTCCGCAAGCCCTCCGGAATTTCACCGGCCACTCCCCAGTTCTCGCCGAACCAATCGAGCAGGTCGGCCATCCGAACGTTCTCCGCGGTGACCCCGCGAAGCACGTAGCCGCTCTCATCGGACCAGGTTTCCAGATCCAGCCGGATACCGCCGATGATGACGAAATCAACCCGCTGCGGCATGCCCAGTGCCGGTGCGTCGGCCGGCGGCTCCGCCACCATGCCAGACAGGGCCCCGACGGGCCGGATGCGGTACTTGGCGCCCGCCGGCTCCCAGTCGGCGGCCTTCAGCGGCCATACCCGGTCCGGGGTGAAAGCCTCGATGAGGCCCTTGAAACCCTGCACGCCATCGCTTTCCATCCCCCCGCCCTTTGGCTTCTTACTGAACCGGTCCAGACTGGCGAAGGCCGCGGTCCGCTTGGTAAACGCCTCCTGGCTAATGATCCGTGCGCTGCCGCTTTCGACCTTCGAGCCGGGATCATCGGTTCGGTTCTGCCTGTTCGGGCCGACGAACAGGTTTCCCGGCAGCCAAGTGAGGATGCTGTGGATGTCGTCCAGACCCTCCGGAGTGATACCAGCAGGGTCATAGCTGGAATCCGGGTGTTTGAACGTCTCCATGAACTCCTTGATGCGAGGGAAATTGAGCTTCCCCTTGTCCGTGTAGTCCAAGGTCTCAAGTTTCCCGACCCACGTTTCGGCGAACTCCTCCAGCCCAGCCCTGAGACTGGACCCCTTGACGTTGTACGCGTTTTCGATGGCCGCGTTCCATGCTTTGACGAGCGTTTCGGAAGGGATGACGTGATGGCGTGCCAGCTCGATCCCCCCGACCGGCTGCGACTGGTCGAGGTCGTCCGGTTTGCGGTTGACCAGCGCATCCGCGAACGGATACCTACCGCGCCCTTCGAGCAACAGCTTCATACGCTCGGCCACTGTCCAGCCTCCTCGGCTTGTGCGACTACTCAGGCCCTTGTGTGACCTGGGAAGGATCGGCTCGCCGGCCTGCTCCTGGGTCCGGCGAAGCGCCGGCGCAGCGATCCGGCAGCCGACGTCGGCCTCGGGCGGCCGCGGTCAGTCGAGCTGAAGAGACGGCTCGCCGTACGCCGGCCCTCAACAGCTCGTGCAGATCAGGAAGTTCGATCAGGCCCAGGCGCAGGAACAAGTCCTCCCCGGATGTCGGAACATGGTGAGCAGACCCGCAACGAACACCGACATGCGAGATCCCCTCGCCACCGGCACGAGCGCCACAGCTGGAAGCGCCCAACCGTCAACCGAACAGACGCAGGCCATGACTCACCCCACTGGCACCGAACAGCAGGCATAGATCATCGTCATCAGGACCCTCGGCCTGACAGGAACCGATCACATCACACTTAGTGATCGTCTTGTGCCTCAACGCGATATTTCGCCAACGCGCGGCCGAATCGAGCTGTCGCTCGACGCCTCAACCCGAGAGAGCACACCTGCGCCCTGCCAAGGGAGAACTGCAGGTCAGAAAGCAGATTTCGCCCTGGTGGTCGCACGGTGGTCGCGGATGGACGCAGGCTGGAGGGGAATGACCCGCACACGACCTTCCGAGGCGATCACCATGCGCCGCTCACCCACTCCCGACAGAGACCGAGGAAGCGTCTACCGGCGCTGCGGCTGCCGTGACGACCACCGCCGACAGCTCGGCACCCGCTGCCCGCACCTCGCCGCAGATCCCCACCACGGCAGCTGGGCCTTCGCCGTCGACGCACCCTCCACCGACAGCCACCGTCACACCGTGCGACGCGGCGACTTCCCGGACGAACTCGACGCCCGCATCGCGCTGAGGCGCTTCAACGAGTCCCTGCCCCTCGGCGTCGTCACCGACCCGCGGCAGAGCACCGCCGACTACCTCAGCAACTGGCTGGCCGAGAAGGCCCTCCGCCTCAAACCCACCACCATCGCCCGCTATCGCGACTACATCACCCAGGACCTCATCCCCGCCCTCGGCGCCATCCCCCTCGACGACCTCACCCGCCAGCACCCCGCCTTCGTCACCGACCAGTTGCGCCGGCAACGGGGCAGGGTCACCGTCCACCGAATCATGTCCACCCTCTCCAGCGCCCTCGCCACCGCCGTCGACACCGAACGCCTGGCCCGCAACCCCGCGAAACCCCCGCTCATCCCCAGGCCCGCGGCGGCCGAGCGGCACCTGTGGACCGAGGAGCAGGCGGCCCGCTTCCTGCGCTTCACCCATCTCGTCGACCCGCTGTACGCCGACCTCGCCGAGCTGATGATCGGCACCGGCATGCGCAAGGGCGAGGTCCTGGCCCTGCGCTGGGACGACATCCACCTGCCCGAGCGCACCCTGTTCATCCGCGCGACGCTCTCCGCGATCGACAACAACCAGCTCCTGCTGACCGCACCGAAGACCAAGGGCAATCGTGCCTGGGTCGCCCTGTCCGACCGCGTCGTCGAAGCCCTCGACGAGCGAACGGACTCACGCGCCTTCGGCCAGATCACCCCCGCCGGCGGCTACGTCTTCCACCGCCACGGCCGCCCCCTGCACCTCAAGACCGTCCTCGACCGCTTCCACCTGCTCTGCGACAAAGCCGGCGTCCCCCGCCCGGCGGAAAGGTCGGCTCCCCGGTGATGTACCAGGTCAAGGGCACCGCCGGCCCCGTCCACGGTGCCGACATCGCCGTCGTGGTCACCAACGGCTCCTTCACCCGCGACGCCAAGGCATGGGGCGACCAGCACCAGGTGCGCTGGGTCGACCGCGACCGGCTCCGTCTGTGGGCCGAGCACGGCGTGGCCCTCCACGAACTGCTGCACCTGCCGGCCCGAATGCCTCGGCGGCGAGTCCGCCGCCCCGCAGCCCGGCCGGTCCGGCCCCGGCGCCCCGAGACGACACAGGAGAGGCCGCACAGTGCGCCATGACGGCACATTCGATCCGCTGCTGAAGGTGCTCGCGGCCCGCCTCCTCGCCCCACGCGGATACGTCCGCTACGTGGAGGACGACTTCGACAACGAGACCCCGGCCATCCTGACGTACGGGGTCCATCACCTGGACGCAATGGAGGCCACGGAGTTCGAGCGGGCGTGCGCCGCCCTGCTCGCCCGAGACGGCTTCACCCGGGTCCAGCACTCCGGCCGCGCCGGGGGACCTCGGCGCGGACGCAGGCCGGGCTCTCGACCCCGGGTGAAGTCGGGCTGCGGCCGACGCCGAGGACCGGCGGGGAACACAGGGTGGGCCGTACCGGTCACGCGGCGGATGTCCGCAAGTCGTCGCGCAGCCTCGTCGGGCAGCGGCAGCTCCCGACGGCGGGCCTTGCCCGGATCCAATTCCACGGATCCGCCGACGGCAACCGCGGCCTTCATGCCTGCGACCTCCTGCGTGCGCACACCCTGCAGGACCAGACCGAGGACGCGGTCGGTGGAGGTATGGGAGGCCTGGTCGACCGTCGCCTTCGCCGCCCCGGCCGGGAGGATCAGCGGGTCCCGCTCGGCCTCGTCCCGGCGTCGCGCCCGGCCTCGAAGTACCTCTTCCGCCCGCTGCCGCGCATCCTCATGCTCACGCCTCCGGTCCGGCGAGGACGAAGTCGTGCTGGGTGAGTTCGGCGCGCAGTCGCTGTTCGGCGATGTCGGCGTAGTGCGGGTTGAGTTCGATGCCGAGGAAGTGCCGGCCTTCGCGCAGGGCGGCGACGCCGATGGAGCCGTTGCCGGTGAAGGGGTCGAGGACCGTACCGCCTTCGGGGCAGATCTGGACGAGCTGCTGCATGATCTCCAGCGGCTTCTGGGTGATGTGGTCCTGGTCCTTGCCGACCTGGGTGGCGGTGAAGTGGCCGGGCAGGTAGAGGTCGCGGCTGTTGTCGAGGGAGCCCTTGACCCCCCAGGTGATGAAGTCGGCGGACTGCTCAAAGCCGCCCTTGCGGGCCTGGCTGACGGACTTGATCCAGGGGATGGTGCCTTGCCAGATCCAGCCGGCCATCCTGAGCGCCTCGCTGATGTCGGGCTTCTGCCGCCATTCGGAGACGAGCATTGCGACCGAGTGCTCGGTGCTTGCCCGGTATGCCTCGGCGAGTAGTTCGGTGAGCCAGGAGAGCTGGTCGCGGTTCTCGTCGGGGAAGGTCTTGAGGTCGTGGACGCCGCTGCGGGCGTCGCGGTTGGTGCGCCCAGCGTTGTTGTCCGGCGGGTCGGTGATGACGGCGTTGACGGACCCGTCCGCGAGGGTCTTCATCACGGTGAGGGCATCGCCTCGGTGCAGCTGGTAGCTCATGGTCTTCCTTCGACAGGACGCTTGGGCCCGCTCCGGGCGGCGTCCGACAGCAGCAGCCGGGAGCGGGGATGCCGGGGAAGGTAGCCGCAATCGGCGGCCGTACCTAATGAACGGCGACGGGGTGCCGGGCTCGGCCGGGGGTCGTTTGGTGCGGCCGACTTTCGCGTCTACTGTCTCGCCATGCCGACCGGGCAGCAGGCCAAACGGCCCTGGCCCGGCGCGTGTTGGTTCGTGCTGCCCCGTGCAGGCGCGATCACGTGCGGGCAGCTTCCCTGTCCCCCTGTCTCCTGAGGAGCGCCGTCGTGTTCCGGCTGAGATTACGAGCGCGGCTGGCTGCCGCGCGTGACCTGAGACCGGCGTCCTGGAGCTACCAACTCCCTTGACCCGGGCCCGCTCTGAGCAAGGGCGGTTTCACCACCGGCGCGGTGCCGGCGACTTCTTCGCACGAGAGGCCGGCACCGCGTTCTCCTACGAATCCCCGAGGAGCCGCTGCGATGCAGCATGCCCTGGCACACCCGTGCCCTCATCCTCTTACGCCACCCGGTCGGCCGCTGTCCGGTGACCGGGGGCCGTCGTGAAGAAGACGGTCGGCGCGCTCGTCGGCGTCGTCGCCTGCGGTCCGCTGGTGCTGGCCTTGCCCGTCGCGATCGTCGGCGCGGGCAGTGCCTCGGCCTCCACGTCCAGTTCCTGCCCTCCCGGGGGAAGTCCACAGGGTGTGGATTCCTCGGCGGTGGCGGCGCAGGTCGAGGCGATCCTCAAGGGCTCCAGTCCGCTGTCGGCTCCGGCCGTGGCCGGGCTGAGCAAGCCGTCCGAGCAGATCCCCAACGCCCGGACGATCCAGGCCACCGGTGTCGCGATGCACATCCCCGTGCGCGGGCAGGTCGTCGCCCTGGCAACGGCGCTGCAGGAGAGCGAACTTCGCAACGTCAATGGCGGCGACCGGGACTCGCTGGGCCTCTTCCAGCAGCGGCCCTCGCAGGGCTGGGGCACGCCGGAGCAGATCATGCAGCCGGTGTACGCCTCGACGAAGTTCTACGAGGCGCTGCAGAAGGTCAGCGGCTGGGAGTCGATGACCGTCACCCAGGCCGCCCAGGCGGTGCAGCGCTCCGGCTTCCCCGACGCCTACGCCAAGTGGCAGCCCCTGGCGGAGGCGCTCCAGAAGGCCCTCGCGCCGCTGCTCGCCCCCGCTCCCGGCGCCTCACCCACGGCGAACCCGACGCCGGCACCGACGCCAACGGCCAGCACGAGCGCCAGTCCGACAGCGGGGAGTGGCTGCGGGACGCCCACGGCGGGCGGCGACGGCAGCGACTTCGGCACCATCCCCGCGGGCTCACTGCCCAACGGCTACACGATCCCGGCCGATGCGCCCCAGCCGGTGCAAACCGCGATCCGCTGGGCACTTGGCCAGTTGGGCACGCCGTACCAGTGGGGAGGCACGTGCGCGTCCTCGCACGGCGCGGACCCGATGGGCAGGTGTGACTGTTCCTCGCTGATGCAGATGGCCTACCGCGCGGCCGGCGTCTCGCTGGAGCGGACCACGTACGACCAGGTCAAGCAGGGCAGCGCCGTGTCGGCGGACTCGCTCAAGCCTGGCGACCTGCTGTTCACCCGGGGCAGCGCCGCCGTGCCGGAGCACGTGGGCATGTTCATCGGCAGCGGGCTGATCGTGCACGCGCCGAAGACCGGTGACGTGGTCAAGATCTCGACCTTGGCCTCGTGGCGGCCGGAGATCCTCGCCGCCCGCCGGGTCGCCTGACCGGCTCCTCCCCTCCCCTCTTCTCCCCTTTCTCCGGGCTGCCTTCGCGCGCCCTGAAACGCTCTGGAGCTTCCCTTGTATCTCGCCGACGCAGTCGTACAGCTCGCCTACGACCCCGGCATCACCCCCAACGAGGGCGGTCTGCCTGGCCTTTCGGTCCTCAAGCAGGTGATGGGCAGCCTGAACTTGTTCGGGATCATCGCGGTTGTCGGAGCCCTGGCCGTCAGCGCCGGGGTGTGGGCCTGGGGCCATCACTCCGGCGGCCACCAGGCCGAGGCCAACGGCAAGAAGGGCGTGCTCGTGAGCGCGGGTGCTGCCCTGCTGCTGGGCGCCGCGAACGGCGTCGTGTCGTTCTTCTCGACGCTCGGAAGCCAGGTCAAGTGATGCAGAAACGTTCCTTCTTCTCGAGCCCTCACCCAGGTGGCTCCGGCGGCGCGCTGGTGCGCCGCCGGGCGCTGTTGGGCTCGCTCGTCCTGGTGGTGCTCGTCGCCGCTGCCGGTGTCCTGGCCTACGTCACCCGGGACGGGCGCGAGGCCGCCAACCCGGCTGCCGCGGCTGCGGGTTCGGCCGCGCCCTCCGCGCCGGTGGGTTCGCCGTCGCCGGGCGGGCATGCGAAGTCGCTGCCGGCTCCGCCTTCGACGCACGATCCGATCGCGTTCGCGAAGGCGGCGGCGGTGGCTGTGTGGTCGTACGACACCCGTTCCTCCTCGCAGCCTGAGCTGGTGGCCTCCCTGCACCGGTGGCTGACCGGCGAGGGGCAGTACCTCGACGCCGACTCGGTGGAGCGTCTGGTGCCCTCGCCGGTGCTGTGGGGGCGGATGGCCGACTCCGGGCAGTTCGCCACCGCGACCGCGGACGAGGCGCACTTCCCGGACCGGTTCACCAAGGCGCTGCAGGCCGATCCTGGGGCGATCACGCAGGCGTACGTCTACGCCGTGACCGTCTCCGGGAAGCAGTCGATCGCCTGGAACGGTGCCCCGCAAGGCGGGGCCGAGGACCGTTCGGCCACCCTCGCCGTCCAGTGCCGTCCTGACCGCCCGTGTGCCCTGGCCGGTGTGCTGCCGGCCGTGGCGCCCTGACCTGGGGAGTTCCTCGTGGATATCTGCAACCTCCCGATGGTCGCCCAGGTCTGCGACATCGTCGACGGCATCAACTTCGTCAGCGACCCGGGCAAGAGCATCACGGACGGCATCGGCGCGTGGATCGCCAAGAGCATGGGCGAGCTTGCGGCCAGCGCCGTCGACCTGTGCGCGAAGGCGGTCGACGAGACCACGGCCATCGACCTGTCCGCGCCGTGGTTCAGGGACAACTACCAGCTGATCCTGCCGATCGGGCTGATCCTGACCGTGGGTACCTTCTGCGCGCAGCTGGTCCTGGCCGCCTGGCGGCGGGACGAACGGGCGCTGGCCAAGGCCGCTTGGGGCACGATGACCGGCGTGTTGTTCGCCTTCGGTGCGATCAGCTTCACGGCGGTCGCGGTCACCGTGGTCGACGCCCTGTCGGCCGGGCTGTTCCAAGCCGCGCACACCAGCGTCGCCGACGCGGTCAGGCGCATGATCAAGGTGTCCCAGTTCGGCCCCATGTTCGCCCTCGGCTGGGCGATCCCCGCCCTGGTCGCGGTCGGCAGCGCGATCGGGGCGTTCCTCTACTGGTGCGTGATGGTCGCCCGCAAGGTCGGCGTGCTGATCCTGGTGGTGCTCGCCGCCTTCGCCGGTGCCGGCGGCGGCTGGGAGGTCGCCCAGCGGTGGCGGCGCGGCTGGATCGAGGCCACCGCCACCCTGATCGTCTCCAAGCTGCTGATGACCGTGGTCTTCCTCGTCGGCGTCTCCGCGCTCGGCAAGACGGACGCCAAGGACGGCATGGCCGCCCTGTCCGACGCCATGGCCGGTGTCGTGATCATGGTCATGGTGCTGCTGTGCCCGTACGCCGTCTACAAGTTCGTCCACTGGGCGACGGACGGCAGCGGCCACGACGACACGCACCGCACCGGCATGGCCGGCATGGCGGTCGCGGCCGGGGCGGCGAAGACCGCCGGTTCTCTGGCCATGCAGATGAGCACCGGCGTCCCGGCGCCGCAGGGCCCGGCCCAGGTCCCGGGTGCGGGAGGTGGCGGCGCCGCCTCCGGCATCGACCCGACCGGCCGGATCAGCAAGGAGGGGATCGACGCCGGCCCCGCGCAGCAGCCGACGAAGTTCCGCTTCGGCGAGGACCCGAGCGCGGGAGGCGACCGCGGGCGCGCCCTGGTCACCCGGCCCGGCATCCCTGCCCTGATCACCCGGGCCTCCCCCGGCAGCGGTGGTGACCAGTCGGCGTCCGGCGGCGGTCAGGACGGCGTCGCGGCCCAGCCCTCCGCTCCGTCCGTACCGGGCGTCTCGACCGCTCCGGCCGCTCCCGCGCCCTCGGCGCCCGGTCCGGCCCCGGCGGGCCCCGGTGTACCGGCACCGCCCGCACCGGCGAGCGCAGGACCGGCCCCGGGCGGAGCACCGACTCCGGCACCGGCACGGTTCGTCTACCCGAACAGTCCCACCCAGCCCGGCTCCTGACCGGCGCCCCCACGCCCTGGGGCGGGCGGCAGCCCGCCGCCCGCCCCGGGCCCCGACCACCAGGGAAGGAGCATCCGCGATGACGTCCAGAAGAGTGCCGCGCCCCCGCCCGCCGCCCGCCCGCTCATCCCTCTGGAACACCGATGTCCTCCTCGACGCCCGACGCCACCCCTGCGTCCGTCAAGTTCCCCCACCGCAGCCGCCGAGGCGTGCTGCTCGGCCTGAGCGCCCCGCAGCTCATCACCACCTCCGCCACCGGCCTGCTGCTGCTCGGCGTGCTCGTCACCCGGGGCGTCACCGGCGCCCTGCAGCTCATACCCCTGTGGGCCGGTGTCGCCGCCCTGGTGCTCATCCGCTACCGGGGCCGCACCCTCGCTGACTGGGCGCCCGTCGCCGCCCGCTACGGCCTGCGCCGCCTACGCGGCCAGCTGGTCTGGCTCACCCGCCCCTCCTCCCGCCCGGTGCGCGAGGGCCTGCTCCACCTGCCCGGCAGCGCGGCCAGCCTGCGCGTGGTCACCGCGCCCGATGGCCGCTACGGCGCCGTCCACGACCCGCACAACGGCACCCTCACCGCGATCGTCAAGGTCTCCTCCCACGCCTACGCGCTGCTCGACCCCGGCACCCAGAACGCCAACGTCAACGGGTGGGGGCGCTCCCTGGCCGCGCTCGCCCGCACCGGCCAGGTCGCCCGCATCCAGGTGATCGAGCGGACCGTCCCGGACACCGGCGACGCGCTGCGCCGGTACTGGGAGGAACACGGGCGCCCCGACGCGCCGCTGGCCGGTGAGCTGTACGGGGAGCTGATCCGCGGCGCCGGTCCGGCCGCCGCACCGCACGAGGCGTACGTCGCCATCGCCCTCGATTTCAAGGGCGCCCGGCGGCTGATCAACCAGGCCGGAGGCGGCCTGACCGGTGGTTTCGCGGTCCTGGCCCAGCTCACCTCCGCGTTCGAGCAGTCCGCCCGCACCGCCGGCCTCACCCCGACCGGCTGGCTGTCCGCGGGCAAGATCGCCGCCGTGGCCCGCACCGCCTACGACCCGAAGTCCCGTGCGGCGCTGGACCGCTGGTCCGAGGAGGGGCGTCCGTCCGCCGACCCGGCCGCCGCCGGCCCGGTGGTCGTGGTGGAGAAGGCCGACCACATCTCGACCGACTCCGCCCACCACACCACCTACTGGGTGGAGAACTGGCCGAGGACGGAGGTCAACGCCGGTTTCCTGCACCAGGTCATGTTTGCCTCCGGCGTGCGCCGCACCGTCTCCCTGGCCTACGAGCCGCAGGACCTCGACTCGGCGCTGCGCGACGTGCGCCGCAAGAAGGCCAGCGTGATCGCCGACTCCGCCGAGCGTGCCCGCAAGGGCCAGGTCTCCAGCGAGGCCGACTCCGTGGAGTACCAGGACATCCAGAACCGCGAGCGCCAGCTGATCGCCGGCCACGCCGACGTCGCCCTCACCGGGCTTCTGACCGTCTCCGCCGACACCGAGGACGAGCTGCGCTCCGCCTGCGCCGTGGTGGAGACCGCCGCCGTGGGCGCGCAGCTCGACCTGCGCCCGCTTACCTGGCAGCAGGCGACCGCGTTCACCGCCTCCGCGCTGCCGTTCGCCCTCGCCGCCTGATGCCGGCCCTCCCTCCCCTCGAAAGAGCACCCCCCGATGCCGGCCACCCCCGCCACCACGCAGGACTTCGTCCCCTACGCGACCGCCGCGATCGACTTCCACCGCGCGCTCAACATCCCCACCGGCCCGCTGGTCGCCTCCCGCGCCGAACTCGACTCGCTGCACGAGCACCTGGTCGCCCTGCACGGCCTCCTGGACGCCCACGCCCAGCGCACCGCGCCGCTGCTGCCGGCCGAGGGCGACCATCTCAAGGCCGCCCGCACCCGCCTGTGGCAGGCAGCCGACCACCTCCACGCCGCCTACCACGCCTCGCCCCGGCCCGGCAGCGGCGAGGTCCCCGGCCCCGACGCCTGCCGCGCCCGCCTGCCCGAGGGCGCGCCGGAGCTGAGCGTCTGCCGCCGCCACCAGGAGACCGCGCACCTGGTGCGCCGCCGCACCACCCCCGCCGACCTGCACTCCCCGTTCACCGGCCTCGTCCGCCGCTGACCCTTCACCCCGGATTCGAGACCATGCCCAGGAACCGCGCCACCGCCTCCCACCTGTTCGTCCCGAGCAAGAGCACCCGCGCCCAACAGCGCGCCGCACGAGCCGAGTTCGCCCAGGCCCGCACCAAGGCCCGCCACGCGCAGCCCACCTCCGAGCGGCCCCGGAACAGCGTCACCGACGCGGATCTCCAGCCCGTCTACCCGGCTACCGGCCGGCCGGGCCCCGCTTCCGCCCGCGGCGGCAAGCTCCGACTTCCCAAACACCGCCTGACCACCGCCACCGCCTCGGGGGCCTATCCCTTCCTCGCGGAGGCCGGCCTCGGCGCCGAGGGTATCTTCATCGGCCGCGACCTCCACGCCGAAGGGTCGTTCTGCTACGACCCGTTCGCCCTCTACAACTCCGGCCGAATAGAGGGGTTCACGAACCCGAACGCGATCCTGTGCGGCGTCATCGGCATGGGCAAGAGCGCGCTGGCCAAGTCCATCGCCACCCGCGCCATCGCCCACAGGTACAAGATCTACGTGCCGTCCGATCCGAAGGGTGAGTGGTCGGGGCTGGCCGAGGCGCTCGGCGGGCAGACCATCGCGCTGGGCCCCGGTCTCCCGGGGAGGCTGAACCCGCTGGACGCCCCGCAGCGCCCGGCTGGGGTGAGTGAGGAGGACTGGACCGGCGAGGTCCGCAAGCGCCGCCTTCTGCTGCTGGCCAGCCTCGCGGCCACCGTGCTCAAGCGCGACCTGCTGCCGATGGAGCACACCGGCCTCGACGTCGCCCTGGACCTGGTCGTCGCCGACGCCGACGCGGCCGGCACGGTGCCGCTGCTCGGCGACATCGCCCACGTCCTCGGCCGCCCCGACCGCCTCGACGCCGCCCTCGGCGGCCAGGCCGGAAGCCTCGGCCACGCCACCGACGACCTCGCCCACGCCCTGCGCCGCCTGGTCCACGGTGACCTCAGCGGGATGTTCGACGCGCCGTCCACCGTCAGGTTCGACCCGGACGCGCCGATGCTCTCCATCGACCTGTCCCGCCTCGGCAGCAGCGGCGACGACACCGCCCTCGTCCTCGCGATGACCTGCGCGAGCGCGTGGATGGAGGCCGCCCTCGCCGACCCGGGCGCTGGCAGGCGGTGGGTGATCTACGACGAGGCATGGCGGATCATGCGGCACGTCGGTCTGCTGGAGCGGATGCAGCAGCAGTGGAAGCTCAGCCGCGGGCTGGGCATCGCCAACCTGCTGATCCTCCACCGGCTTTCCGACCTGCTATCCGCGGGCGACGCCGGCTCACGCGGGCGCGTCCTCGCCGAGGGTCTCCTGGCCGACTGCTCGACCCGGATCATCTACCGCCAGGAACCGGACCAGATCCCCGCCGCCATGGCCCTGCTGGGCCTGACCGGGGTCGAGGCCCAGGCCATCGCCGCCCTCACCCGCGGCCGGGGCCTGTGGAAGGTCGCCTCACTCTCCTTCATCGTCCAGCACCTCCTCCACAGCCGCGAACGGGCTCTCTACGACACCGACTTCCGCATGGCCGCGTAAACCACTGGGTTCGAGAATCCTGAACCCACGGGTCCACCACGGACGGCTCGCTCCTCGTACCGGACGGCAAGGAGCGGGTCGCATCTGCCCTGCCTCCGAGGCCGGAGTGCCCCGGTCCTGCGCTCTACCAGCAGATTCCGGCCGAGCCAAACTCCCGCTTCTCCGCATCATCAGCTCCGCCGGAAGCCGTCCTCACGGCCCCGGCCACCACAGCCCGTACCAGCGAAGCGGAGCCCCACCGTGCCTGCCGCCGAACCCATCCCGCTGCCCGACGTCGCCATCGGGCACCACCCGACCCACGGCGTCGTCGCCTCCCTGCCCACCCAGTCGGCCGCCGCCGAGTGGATGCTGGAACGCCTCGACTTCCAGCGCCTACCCGGCAACCCGAAGCTCTTCACGCTTACCGACCAGCACCGCGAAGCCCCCGAGCGCACCGCCTGGGCCGCCAAGCTCCTCACCGGCGCCGGTTACCGCGTCGACACCGACATGACCCTGGCC
Organism: Kitasatospora sp. NPDC056273; assembly: GCF_042268845.1. NCBI lineage: Bacteria > Bacillati > Actinomycetota > Actinomycetes > Kitasatosporales > Streptomycetaceae > Kitasatospora > Kitasatospora sp. NPDC056273. Next base: position 46,671 of record NZ_JBHJSJ010000049.1, read on the forward strand.
GCAAGGAACACCGACCGGCAGCAGCGGGTGCAAGAGCGGCAGGCCCAGGCCGCTCCAGGCGCCGGTCCGGACGTCGCCATCGCCGAGCACCCTAGCCTGGGCATCGTCGCCGCCGTCAACGACGACCTGCCCTTCAACCCGGGCATATTCCTGGTGACCGATGGCTGGCGCCACCACCGGGACCTGGACGTCTACCTCCCCCCGCCCGGCACCCGGGCCGAGGCGCTCGACGCGGTGGCCCGCACCACGGTCGGGCTGCAGCGCGGCAACTTCCAGGTGGCCATGCTGCCCGGCCTCGCCGAGGAGGTCTCCGCCCACCGCGCACCGGTCCAGCAGGCGTTCACCACGCGCAAGTTCCGCGTCGACGAGGCCGCGCTCAAGGCGCCCGCCCCCGTGAGCCCGCCGCCGGCAGCGGTCGACCCGCGCATCGCGTTCGCCCGCGCCCGCTGACCACCCCCACCCCGAAGGAGCAGAGCACATGGCCGTGAAGAAGGTCTGGCAGATCACCCACTCGTGCGGGCACGAGGCCGAACGCGACCTCGGCGACCGTCCGGCCGACCGCCGGGCCGGCTTCGCCGAGTGGCTGGCCAAGCAGGAGTGCACCGACTGCTGGCGCGCGGCGAAGGCCGGTGACGACACGGAGAAGGCGGCGTGGCTGGAGGCCAAGCGCGCCGCCGAGCAGGCCGAATCGGACGACTGGTCCAAGCAGTACCGGATGCCGCCACTGGAGGGCACCGAGAAGGGCATCGCCTGGGGCGTCCGGTGCCGCCACCAGGTCCTCGCCGCCGCGTACACCGCGCTCGTCCTCGACGCCGGCATGGCGGAACCCGAGTGGGAGCTGATCGAGGACCAGGCTCGCACGATCACCCGCGCCGGCTGGTGGATCGACCAGCGCGCCTGCGAACCCGGAGACCTGCCCGAGCTGCTGGAGGCGGCCGCGGACACCGACCGGCCGACCGAGAATCCCTTCGTCTGACCTGCTGGCGCCTTCCCCCGGCGCAGCGAACCTCACCAACTCCCGCCCCCTTCACCACGATCCGAAAGCCCCCGCGATGTCCTCCTCCCCGCTGTCCTGCACCGTGCGGCGCACCGAGAGCACCACCGATCTGCTCGCCGTGCTGAACGGCGCCGATCCCGGTTTCGAGTCCTACCTGCTGGCGTCGTGGTCGCCCGGCCCGCCCGACCAGGAGGACATCGTCCTGCCGGACCTGGCGGCGCTGCTGGACGAGCCGCTGGCGCTGCGCAAGCCGCGCACCGGCCACACCCCGTCCCGACTCCTGACCTGGCACTGCTCGATCCTCAGCAACGGCCGGGCCGCGCTCACCGACGACCAGTGGTTCGAACTGACGTGGAAGGTGCTGGACGCCACCGGCATCGAACCGGACGACGACCCCGACGCCTGCCGATGGGTGGCCCTGCGCAACACCGGCGACCGGCTCGACCTCGTCGCCACCGTCATCCGCCAGGACGGCCGCTGGGCCCGGCTGCACAACGACCAGCGCTGGGCGCGTTTCGCCTGCGAGGACTTCGCCCGTGACCACGGGCTCACCGCTCGGCGCTGACGCTCGCGTAAGCACGCGGCCGACCGCAGCTCCCAGCCTGGCCACCGGGGCCCGCCACCACCGTCGAGAGGGGACGCCGTGATCGCCCACCTGCAGCGCGCCGCCACCACGACCGCGCTGATCCCCGCCCTCTACGGCCCGGACGACCCCCGCCACCGACTGCGTCCGAGGCTGATCGGCGCCGAGTACCGGGGCGCCGACAATCAGCTGCCCCTGGTCGGCGACCCTCAGGATGTCCTGGGCGGCGACGTGCTGGACGCCCCCGCCCAGCGGATCGGCGCCCGCGCACCGGAGCAGCCGGTGTGGCTGTGCTCGGTGCGCTCCGACCCCCGGCACCCGGACCTGAGCGACACCCAGTGGGCCGACGTCGCCCAGCGCCTGGTCACCGCCGCCGGGCTTGCCCCCGCCGGCGACCCGAACGGCTGCCGGTGGGCCGCGATCCGCGCCTTCGACCACTCGGTGCACATCGTCGCCACCGTCGTGCGGGAGGACGGCCGCATCCACAGCACCTACCGCGACGCCTTCCACGTGCAGGCCGAGTGCAACCGCATCGCCGCCGAACTCGGCCACCTCCCCCGGAGCGTCCCCTCCGTCACCACCGCCAAGGACTACCGGATGCCCGCCCCGTACATCACCATCGGCACCGAACCGAGCGGCAGTGTCGTCGCCAAGGGCTCCAGCGACGACCTGTCGGCCACCCTGCTGCGCCACGCCGGGTTCAAGCAGATCCAGGACTGGCACGGGCGCCGGCACCGGCTGCCCACCACCACGACCCGTGCCGACCGAATCGCCGTCGCCACGCACGCCGCCGAGATGCTGCGTGCCGCCCGCTACAACGTCGACCTCGACCCGAAGCTCGACAGCGGCCTCCTGACCACCCCCACCGATCCGCAGGGTCTCAAGGTCGCGGGCCGGCAAGTTCTGGAGCTGGCCGACCAGATCCGCGGCGCCTCCAGCGCTGCCGACGCCGCCACGGCGGTGGACCAGCTCCTCGACCCCGACGACGGCGTCCTCACCCGGCTGCGGGAAGCACTGGAAGCGGCGGCCGAACAGGTCGCCGGCCTGGCCCCCGACAAGTACGAGCTGTCCGACCGCCTCTCCTCCGGCGCCGAACTGATCAGCACCGCCGAGGCCGAACTCGCCGACACCCTCAGCGACCTGCGAACCCTCGGCACTGCGCCCGCACAGCCCGGACCGGGCCACCCGGTACAGCCGCCCGAACTCCTGCGCACCCGGGCAGCTCTCGCCCGCAGCGCCACCACCCCAGCACCCACGTCCACCGGCCCACTCGCCGCCCCCGCCCGCATGCCGTCCGTACCGGCCACATCCGCAGGGCCTGCCGGCCGAGCCCACTGAAACCGCCTGCCCCACTGACCGAACCGAAGGAAGCACACGATCATGCGCACCCTGGCCGACGCGTTCGGCACCGACGTCGAGATCGTCCGCCGCTCGGACGAGGTGGTCCGGGCCCACTGCCGCACCGGCGCCCCGGAGCAGATCCACGACGTCCTGCGCCAGTGCGGCTTCACCGCCGCCGACCCGCATGGCTCCTGCTGCTACCACCTGCCCCCGGACACTCCCGGCGCCGACCAGCCCGCTGCGGCCTCCACGGCAGCCACCATGCTGGACGACGCCGGGTACCGGGTCGGAATCGACCCTCACCTGGTCGTCGGGTACGTCGGCCAGAACTGCATCGTCCAGTCCGAGGAGCAGCGGCTCGCCGCCACCCGCCGTACCTCCGCCGCTGCCAAGGCCGCCCCCGCCCGGGCCGGCACACCCGCGGTGGTGCCGGTCCGGCCTGGCGCCCGCACCCGCTGAAACGTTCCGCCAGTCCCGCCTCCGGAGGAGAGCACCGTGATTCGTACGAGAGCCGAGCGTGCCCCGCCCGCCGCCCGCTCGCACCCTCTTGGACGCTCTCTTGCCCACCCCGCGCACCGGCGCGCCGTCGACGACCTCCGGCTCGGACGCGCTCCTCTATCTCCTGTTCGCCGTCGTCGGCGCCGCCCTCGCCTTCGGCTCCCTCGCCTGGCTGACCGGCAACCTGACCAACTACCTTGTCGGGTCTGGTGATTGGGCGCCGTTCCACGCCGCCGAAGCCCTCCTTCATCCTGAGCGGCTGTGGCCCCACCTCGGTCCGGCCGCAGTCCTGGTCGGCGCCCGCATCGTCCCCGGCGCGCTCACCCTCGCCACCAGCGTCACCGTCCTGGTGCTGTGGCTGCGCCACCGCTCGGGCGCCAGGAGCGGCCTGGCCCGCAAGGCGGACATAGCGCCGCTCCTGGACGCGGAGATCACCAAGAAGGCCCGCAGCCTGCGGCCGAGCCTGAACGGCCGGGAGTGTAAAAGAGGTCGAGCCGAACGACCGGGGCATCCTGATCGGCACGCTCTCCCCGGGCAAGGCCGAGGTCCGCGCGAGCTGGGAGGACGTGATGGTCGCCATCATGGCGCCCCGCTCCGGCAAGACGAGCGGCATCGCGATTCCCGCGATCCTTGCCGCCCCCGGGCCGGTGTTGCTGACCAGTAACAAGGCAGCGAACGACGCCTTCACCGCCTGTGCCGATGCCCGCGCGAAGGTCGGCACGGTCTGGACGCTCGACCCGCAGCAGATCGCGCACCACCCGCGCGAGATGTGGTGGGACATCCTGGCGGACGCCCGCGACCTCGCCGGCGCCAAGCGCCTGGCCGGGCACTTCGTCACCGCCTCCGTCGACGAGTCCAGCGGCTCCGACTTCTGGTCGACCGCGGCGAGCAACACGCTCGGGTCGCTGTTCCTGGCCGCCGCGAGCCACCGCCGCCCGATCACCGACGTGCTGGCCTGGCTCGCCTCCCCCTCCGACCGCACTCCCGTCGACCTGTTGACCGATGCAGGCCACCACGCGGTCGCCGCCCAGCTCCAGGGCACCGTCACCGGCGCCACCGAGACCAGGGATGGGATTTTTGAAACGGCGAGGCAGTACGCCAGCTGCCTGCTGGACCCGGAGATCGCCGCCTGGGTCACCCCCACCAAGGGCCTGCCGGAGTTCAAGCCGTTCGACTTCGCCTCCAGCCGGGACACTTTGTTCCTGCTCAGCAAGGACGGCGGCGGCAGTGCCTCGGCGATCATCGCGGCTGCTGCCGACGCGGTGATGCGCGCGGCCGTCATCGTCGCCGAACGCTCCGGCGGCCGACTCGACCCGCCCGCCCTGTGCGTCCTCGACGAGGCCGCCAACGTGTGCAAGATCAGTGACTTGCCGGACCTCTACTCCCACCTCGGCAGCCGGGGCGTCATCCCGATCACCATCCTGCAGTCCTACCGGCAGGGCCAGCGCTGCTGGGGAGAGGCCGGCATGGACGCCCTGTGGTCCGCGGCCACCGTCAAGGTCATCGGCAGCGGCATCGACGACGCCGACTTCGCGGACAAGCTGTCGAGGCAGATCGGCGAGCACGACGTGCAGACCGTCTCCGTCTCCGACTCCGGGAGTGGCAAGTCGACTTCGGTGTCGATGCGCACCGAGCGCATCCTGCCCCCGGACGAGATCCGCGCGCTCCCCAAGGGCAAGATCCTGCTCTTCGCGACCGGCATGAAGGTGGCGATGCTCGACCTCAAGCCCTGGTACAAGGAGCGCTCCGCCAAGGAGATCGGCCCGGCCTCCTCCCGCGCCACCAAGGCCATCACCGAACGCGCCCTCGCCAAGGGCAGCACCGGCCTCGACGACCTCACCCTCTCGGCCTGACCCACCCCCACCCCGGCGGCGCCGACCCGGAGTCCACCCGTCTTCGACCGGCGCCGCCCCAGCCGCTTCTCCTCCTCCGCTTCGCCCGGGTGTGCCACGTCCACCCGCCCACACCAAGGACACCTCCGTGACCACAACGACCGCTCCCGCCCTGCGAGTTCTCTCACTCGGCGCCGGAGTACAGAGCAGTGCGCTGCTACTCCTGGCTGCCGAAGGCCACCTGCCCGGCCTCGACGCCGCAATCTTCGCCGACACCGGCTGGGAACCGCGCGCCGTCTACGAGCACCTCGACCGGATCGAGCGGGAGGTCGCCGAGCCCGCCGGCATCCCGATCCTGCGGGTCTCCTCCGGCAACATCCGCGACGACGCCCTCGACCCGACGAAGCGCTTCGCGTCGATGCCGCTGCACATCCTCAACCCCCAAGGCACCGCGGGGCTTTCACGTCGCCAGCGCACGGGCCAGTACAAGATCAAGCCGATCAAGGAGCAGGTCCGTGCCATGCTCGGCCACCCGTACCCGCAGCGGGTGCCGGCCGGGGTGTTCGTGGAGCAGTGGATCGGTATCTCCACGGACGAGTTCCACCGGGCGAAGGACGCCGATGTCGCCTATATGAAGAATCGTTTCCCTCTGATCGAGGAGGGGTTCTCCCGCGCGGACTGCCTGCGGCTGCTGCGCTCGCGCGGCTTCGAGTCCACGCCGAAGTCGAGCTGCCTGGGGTGCCCGTTCCACGGCAACGCCCAGTGGCGGGCCCTGCGCGACGGCTCGCCCGAGGAGTGGCAGGACGTCGTCGAGTTCGACCGCGCCATCCGCAACGGCAACGCGCGGGCGACCGCCGAGGGCACCCCGCTGCTGGGGCAGGCGTACCTGCACCGCAGCCGCCGACCCCTGGACGAGGCGCCGATCGACCGGGTCACCGCGCACGAGTGGGCGGGCCGTCAGACCGACGTCTTCGACGCGCTCGCGGACGCCGAGCTGGAAGTCGGCGACGCGGACGGCTGCTCGCCCTGGGCCTGCCGCGCCGGCCAGCCGGTCAGCACCGACCTCGACTCCTTCGGGCTGGCGGCATGAGCCTCAGGGACGTTCCCGCCGCCGCCCCTGTCCGCTGACCGCTCGACTCCCGGAAGGTCCTCATGTCCGACACCAACTCGTCTGCTGCCCACCACCGTCCGGCCCCGCTGGCCGGGTCGCCGGTCGTCCGCCGGGGCGGCCAGTGGTGGCTGATCACCGGCGAAGGCTCCATCCTGGCCACCGACCCGACGTTCACCGGTGAGCTGGACCGCTTCGCCGCCGCGAAGGCCGCCGCCGACCTCGCAGTGGCCCAGCTCCGCGGCGCCCGTCGCCGCCGGAGCCGGTGATGGACCCGCTGCTCCAGGGCGAGCAGGCCGTCCTCGGAGCGGTTCTGCTCGACCCCCGCCAGCTTGGCGGCCTCGACTGGCTGGAGCCGCGCGACTTCTACCGGCCCGGCCATCAGGCTCTGTTCGCCGCGCTGCGCAAGCTCCGGGCCGAGGACCACCCGGCCCTCGGCACGGAGGGCGCGGTGCCGGTGGCGTGGCTGACCGACACCCTCACTGAGGCCGGCCAGCAGGTGCGCGGCCTCACCGCCTCCTACGTGCACACCCTCGTCGCCGCTTGCCCGCGCCCCGCCCACGCGCCGCTGTATGGGCGGATGGTGCTGGAGGGGTCGGTCCACCGCACCGTCGCCGAGCACGCCGACCGCCTGCTCGCCGTCGCCCGGGAGGACGCCGGGCAGAACGAGGTCCACGGCACCGCCGCCCAGGCCGACGTGCTCTCGGGCGTCCTGGACGACCTCGCGAAGCGCTGGGGAACCCACCCCCGGGCCACCGCCCCGAGGACACCTCCCCTCTCTGCCCCCGGACAGCCGCCCGCAACGGCCCAGGCGGAAGACGAGCAGTTCCTGCTGTCCCTGCTCGTCCACCAGAACGGCGCGATCGGCGAGGTCTTCGACTGGCTGCGCCCCCAGGACTTCGCCCATCCCGGCCACGGCCAGCTCTACCGCTGCCTCGGGGCGCTCCACCACCGGGGCGAGCCGATCGACCCGGTCACCACGCTGTGGGAGGTCCAGCGGCGCGGCCTGCTCGCCGAAGGCACGCTCACCGAGGAGCAGCTCGCGCCGGTGTTGCGCGACGGGGCGGCGGGTTCGGCCGAGTGGCTGGGCGAGCAGCTCCTGCGCTCCTCCCTCACCCGCACCGCCGCCGGCGCCGCGCAGCAGATCGCCGCCCATGCCGACGACCGGCGCCTCGCCCCCGGGCAGCTGATCGGCCACGCGCTCCACGCCCTCGGCCCGCTGGACGAGGTACGGGCCCGCTGGCGCACCGCCACCTCACCTCCCGCACCGCCCCCGGCTGGCATCGACCAGGCCGCTCGCGTCCAGGCCGCGCTCGCGCGAAGCCCCGTCCGTCCCCGTACGCGCGCGAGCCCGGTACCGGATCGTGCAACGGCCGCCGCGCCGGCCTCACTCCATGCCCGTGAGCGCACCAACCCGCCCCACCCTCACCGGAGTCTCTTGTGAACACCCCCGTCAGCGAGGCGCTCGCCCTCCACGCCCGGGCGTGCGCCCTGCAGCAGCAGGAAGCACTGCTTCCCGCCGCCGGACAGGCCGAGGTGCCGGATGCCGTGCAGATCGGTCGGCAGATAGTCGCGCTCGGCACGCTCATCCGAGAGCTGGGCGGCGACTTCGCCGCCCGTGCCGCCAAGCAGCCCGTGCACCTCGATACGACCCGCGCCGCCATGTCGTACGCCGAAGCCGTCACCAGCCTCGGCGAAGCCTCCGCCGCCCTCGGAACGGTCGCCCGGCAGCTCGCCTTCCTCAGTCACACTGTCGAACAACACCAGCACCCCGTGGTTCGAAAGGCCCATACGGAGGCGGTACGGACGATCGAGCGCGCCGTCGAAACCGCCCGCGAAGAACTTCGCCACGGCGCCCAGACCCTGCCCCGGACTGCCCGGCACATCCCGCCACCGTCCGCCGGTCCTCGCCAGCAAGCCGCTGCCAGCCGATCGGTCAACGCCAGCCCGTCCGTTCCAGCAGATCTGAACGGCCCCCTGCCCGCCTCTCCCGCACCTTCGGCTCACACCGCCCGGAGCCAGCGATGACGCCGATACTCACGGCTGCCCGCCCCGGGCCGCTGATCGGCAGTCTGTGTTCTGGGTATGGGGGGCTCGACCTGGGGGTCCTGGCCGCGTTCGGTGGCTCCGTCGCGTGGCACGCCGAGGTCGACCCGGGCGCCTCCAAGATTCTGGCCCGGCACTGGCCGGACGTGCCGAACCTGGGCGACGTCACCACGGTCAACTGGGCCGACGTTCCGCGGGTGTGCGTCCTCACGGCGGGCTTCCCCTGTCAAAGACGTCTCGGTCGCCGGCCGTCGCGCCGGACTCAACGCCGAAACCCGATCGGGTCTTTGGCTGCACGTAGCGCGTGCGGTCGAGGCCCTGCGTCCGCACCTCCTGGTGGTCGAGAATGTACGAGGACTGCTCACCTCCCCTGCCGTCGCCGCCTCCGCTGGCGACGTGGAACGCTGCCCGTGGTGTCTGGGAGACGACCCAGCTCAGTCTGATCTGCGGGCACTTGGCGCCGTACTCGGCACCCTGGCCCAGCTCAGGTACGACGCGCGATGGCTCGTGCTTCGCGCCTCCGACGTCGGCGCACCCCACCACCGGGCCAGGGTCTTCCTCACAGCCTGGCCCGCCGACCACGGCACTGCTGAAAACCCCGACCAGCAACATCGCGACGAACGGCGGCAGCCAGCATCCGGCGAAGCGGAAACGCGGTGGTCACGGCCCGAATCTGGCGGACGAGGTGGAGTGGCTGCTGCCCACCCCGAAGGCGTCGGACGGGATCAAGGGCTCGCCGAACCAGCGGCACGGCGGCGGGGACCTGAGCCTGCCCTCGGCAGCGGCCTCGCTCCGGCCCTCCTCCGCCCGCAACCCGGCCTCGCGCTCCCGCAGGCGGCCGACCACGCTCGTGACGGAAGCGGTGGCACTGCCACTGTGGGGGGAGGCCGGGCCGCAGGACGGCTCGACCCCGGACGGTGGGGACCGTACGCCGGCGCCGTCGCCCGATGGGAGACGCTCACCCGCCCGGCACCGCTGCCCACCGACGAAGGCGGGCGGCTGCGCGCGGAGTTCGTCGAGTGGATGCAAGGGCTTGAGCCGGGCTGGGTGACCGCCACCCCAGGACTCGGCCGACCGGCCCAGCTCACCGCACTCGGCAACGGCGTTGTCCCCCAACAGGCGGCCAGGGCAATGGAATTGCTCGCACCGGCCTTCGCCCGCTGCCCGCGCTGCCGAACCGGCTGAGGGGCTCCTACCCCTTTTCCCCGGCCGTGCCAAATCCCGGAATCAGCGGACTCTTCTCCCGCAGCCGCACCGACCCGAGGGGGCTGTCATGCCTGCGCATGCCCCGGTCCGGCGCGCCAGCGCGCCGCCGGCCGTACGACCGAAGGACGTTCTCCTTGAGCACCACCACCGCCTGCGGCCCTGCCCAGGACAGCGCCTATCGCGCTGTCCTGGGTTCGCCGCACGTCGCCCGCCTGCTGGGCGGCACCCTGATCGGCCGCCTGCCCACCGGCATGGCGCCGATCGCGATCCTGCTGCTGGTACGCGCCGAGCACGGCCCGCTCGCCCTTGCCGGAGCCCTCGGCGCCCTGTACGGCCTCGCTTCCGCGCTCGGGCAGCCGCTGCTCGGGCGCCTGGTCGACCGTCACGGCCAGACCCAGGTCCTCGTCGCCGCCACGGCCACGGCGAGTACGGCGTTCCTGCTGCTGCCGTGCACCGGTCCGGTGCGCCACCCGGTGCTCGCCGCGCTCACCGTGCTGGTGGCGGGGCTGGCGACGCCGCCGCTGGAGGCGGGCCTTCGGGCACTGTGGCCGGTGCTGCTGCCCGCCGCCGAACGCCAGCGCACCGCTCTCTCGCTGGACAGCAGCACCCAGGGCCTGGTGTTCGTCGCAGGGCCCCTGCTGGCCACCGGCTTCGCGGCCGGTGCCGGAGCAACCACCGCGCTGGTGGCGACCGCGACGCTCGGCCTGCTCGGCACCGGGCTGGTCGTCACCGCCCGTCCCTCCCGTGCCTGGACGCCGGCGGAGTTCACAGAAGCGGTGCACTGGACGGGTCCGCTGCGCGTGCCGGGCCTTCGGGTGCTGTTCGCCGCGCTGATCGGCACCGGCGTCGCGCTCGGCGCGGTCAACGTCCTGGCGCTGTCCGCCGCCGAGCGCCACCACGCAGGGTGGCTGGCCGGGGTGATGCCGGCCGCGCTGTCCATCGGCAGCATGCTCGGCGGCCTCGCCTACGGCCGCCACGCCTGGCCCGGCGCCCCCGCCAAGCACCTGGTCGCCGCCTCGATCGGCTTCGCGGCTGGCTGGCTGCCGCTGCTGCTGCCCGACCCCGCGCCCGCCGTCGCCGTCCTGGGCGCCGTGCTGCCCGGCACCTTCCTCGCGCCGCTGCTGACCGCCGCGTTCCTCACCGTCGACCGCCTCGCCCCGCACGGCGAGAGCACGGAGGCGTTCGCCTGGCTGATCGCCTGCATCGGCGTCGGCCAGGCCGCCGGCACCGCCCTGGCCTCCCTCACCACCGCCCCGCTGCTCGTCGCCGCAGTCCCGCTCGCCGGGGCTGCCTTCGCCCTGTGGCTGCTGCACCGCTTCAACGACCGCCTCTCCTCCTGACCCCCACGCTCACCCCGAAGGACACCGCCGTGAACATCACCCTCTTCGCCACTGCAACTCCCGCCACCCGCATGCACGTTGTCTGGGACTGGAATGGAACAATCAAGGACGACCTCGACGACCATGTCGATGCCCTGAACGAGACCCTGCCCGCCCTCGGCGGCGCCCCAGTAGACCGGGAGACCTACCGGGCCAAGCACACCGTGCCGATCCCGAACTTCTACGCCCGCCTGCTCGGACGCGAGATCACCGAACAGGAGTGGATCTCCAGCGACAACGCCTTCCTGGAGCATCTGCGCGCACAGCCGGTGAAGGTGCGCGAAGGCGCCGTCGAGCTGATGACCGCCCTGCGCGAGGCCGGCCACACCCAGTCGCTGCTGTCCCTGTGCCCGCACGACACCCTGGTCGGCGAGGTCGAGCAGGCCGGCATCGGGCACTTCTTCACCCGGTTCGAGGGCCGCACCGGCCCCTCCGGCGGCACCAAGGCCGCCCCGCTCACCGCCCACCTCGAAGCCCTCGGCCTCACCAAGAGCGCGCATCGGGTGCTGCTGGTCGGCGACGCCGTCGACGACGCGGACGCCGCCCACGCCAACGGCGCGTACGCCGTGCTGCACACCGGCGGGCTGCACCACCCCGCCAAGCTCGCCGCCGCCGGCCACCCCCTCACCGGCACCCTCGCCGACGCCGTCGCCCTGGGCCTGCGCCTCATCCAGGACCGCGGCACCCAACTGGCCTGCGCCTAGCACGAATCGATGGCCTGACCAAGCCGCCGATCCTACGGATTCTGTCCCTCACAACCGCGCTTCACCGGAGCCCCGCCATGACCCGAAGAAGACCTTCCGGCCTCGCCCTCCCCGTCCGTACAAACCCCCTGGATGTGCCATGTCCGAGTCCGTCCCGGCTTCGGGCTCCTCCGAGCCCGAGCCGATCCGCATCGCCGACGAGGATCTCGACGACCTCGTCAGCGCCCTGACCCGCACCATGGCCGAGGTCCGCCAGCACGGCGTGATCCTCGACCGCCTCGGCTCCGAGGCCGACGACGAGACGGGGTCCGGTTCGACCGGGCCGGACCCCGTGGCCGGGGACGAACCCGGCTCCGCCCCACCGCTGTTCATCCTCGCCATGGGCGGCGCGGAGTACGCCGCCGAGCTGGCCGAGCTCTCGTTCTGGGTCACCCACATCCTGCTGCCCGTCTACGGCCGGGAGATCGGCTCCACCCGCCCCTGGTGCGCGAAGTGGCACGAGCACCCCGAGGCCGTCGCCCGCCTCCATGCCCTGTGGCTCGCCTGGCAGCAGCTGACCGCCGCCGAGGCCGGCCAGAGCGGTCCCTCGACCTGGCACCGCGACCACCTCGACCACGCCATCGCCCAGCTCCGCGCACCGGACGGCCCGTTCGCGGCGTGCGCCACGAGCCCGTCCCGGCCCGCCCACCGTGTCCTGTCCACCCCCGACCAGCTGGGACTCGCCGCATGAGCGCCGGCCTCGACTTCGACCTCGGCGGCCTGTCGCCCGCCGACAACCGCTCCGGCATCCTGCGGGACATCGCAGGGGAGAGCGACCTCGACCTGCTGACGCGGCACGACGTCGGCGATCGCAGCTACCTGCTCGCCTTCGACAACGGGGCCTCGTGGGGCCCGGGACGGAGCCTGCCGGACCTCTTCACGTTCGACGTCCGCCGCGACCAGGCCGAGGGCACCTTCGCACTGGACGCCTCCGCGCACGCCAACGTGGCGTTCGCACAGAAGTGGCTCGCCGAACGCGGCTGCCCGCCCGCGGCGATGACCGTGGACGGCGACCTCATCGGCGCCGACGAACTCACCTACCAGATCGAGAACCAGATCCACAGCGCCGGCGACCGCTACGACCTGATCGACCTCACGGCCGCCCGCGAGAGTCCGGGCGAGGCGTGGACCATGGTCACGGACAGGAACGCCGCCGAACTGCCCGTCCGGCTCTTCATCGAGCACTCCGACGCGAAGCGGAACACCTACACCATCCGCGAGGGCGCCTTCCCCGACCGTGCCGGAGCCGAGGCGTGGCTGGCCTCGCGGAACACCCCGCTGCCCGAGCCACCCGAGTACCGCACCGGAGCCGACGCGCTGCGCACCCGCGCCGCGCTCGCCCGCAGCGCCGCCCCGACCGCTCCCGGCGTCGCCGAGATCGTGGCCGCCGCACCCGCGGCCATCGCGCAGCCCGACCGGGGGCGGTCGCTGTGAGCCGCGCGAAGTTCGGGTTCAGCGCCCACCCCGACGCCATCGCCGACCTGCGCCAGCTCCCCGACGCCGTCCGCGACCAGGCGCTGCTGCACTTGCAGGACCTCGTCCACGGCGAGCGGGTCGCCAAGCGCCTCGAAGGGCGGCTGGAGGGCTGCCACAAGGTCTACCTCGGCGTCGGCGACCAGTTCGCGAGCCACCGCCTGGTCGTGCAGTTCCGCACCTCCCCGCCCGAGTCCCAGCACCGGCGCGAGGTGCACCTCGTGGCCGCCGGACCCCGGCTCGACTACCAGGTGTACCGCTCCGCCCAGAACCGCCTGGGTCGCACCGGGCTCAACCTGCCGACCGGCCTCGGCCCGGCCGAGGAAGCCCGCGTGCGAGCCGCCCGCGCCCAATCCGTACGCCCCGTACAGGCCGGCAGCAGCAGCCCCGCCTACACCACCGCTTCCCCCGGCTTCGCGCCGAGCGCCGCCACCCGAAGGGCCCGATGATGACCACCGCCACCCTCACGCACACCGACCTCGCCGTCTGGCTCGTCGAAGCCGCCGAGGCCGTCCCCGGCCTCACCACCGCTCGGCATGCCGCCCCGCCCGCGCGTTCGCACCTCCACCCCGTCCTCGGGCCGCTCGCCACCGGGCCGAAGGCGATCACTGCACTCGCCGACCGGCTGGAGAACCTGCTGGAAACGCGGCGGTCGGCCACCCCGGCCTCCCTGTTCACCCTCGCCTCCTACGTCTCCGCCCTGGGCTGGCTGACGGAGTCGCTCGCCGACCTCACCCAGGTCGTCGACGCCCTGGTCGCCGAGGCCGGCCACCCGGCCGACGACAGCACTTCCGACTTCGACCTGGCGGACTACGCCCCGCAGGACCGGCAGGCCATCGCCGCCCTCGCCGCCGAGGCAGCCCTGCCGCCCGGCCTCTACCTCCAGCTCCTGGGCCAGGCCCTGCTCGCCCGCGCTGAGTTCACGGAAGCGTGCACGGAGATCATCGGCGCCTTGGCCGAGGACGCCCACCGCCTCCTGGACGAGTCGGTCAGCGCCGTACACCTCGACGGCGACGGTCCCGACAGCCTGCCCACGCTGGTCCGCTCCCTCCTCGCCCGGCTGGAGGCGACCCCGTGAACCCGCACAACCCGCACACCCACCCCGGCGCCCACCTCGTCTACGAGCGGCTCGGCGCAGGCGATGCCGGGGAGCTGTCCGGCCGGCACCCGTACCAGAGCCCGCTGGCCCACCTCGCCTCGGTGGTCGCCTCGTGCGCCCGGGACGTCGACCGGCTCCACCAGGACCTCACCGAGCAGGCGAAGACGGTGATCGAGCGTCTGCAGCCGATCGCCCGTGGCGACCACGCGAGCATGCGCGGCGTCAACGGCATCATCCAGTCCGCGGGGCTCCAGGTCGAGTTGCTCACCGCCCGCAGGGGAGCGGCCTACGGGCAGCTCGACAAGGTCCTCAGTGCCTACGAGCGCGGCGCCGAGGCCGACCGGCCGACCGCCACACCGCAACTCCGGCGCGACTCCGCGCGCACCAACGGCGCCACGGCCCCGGCCGACCAGCAGGCGCGCCCCGCCACGGCCGCCTGGGACGACGAACAGGGCTTCGCCAAGGCGGCGTTGCAGGCTGTGGAGCAGGGGGACCTGTGGCTGCGCGAGAGCGTGCGCGGCGACAAGTACGTCATCTGGGGCTCCGGACTCGGCGCCCCGATCGACGCCGAGGCGGTCGAGCAGCTGATCGGCGCCGGTCTCGTCACCGCCGACACCAGCACCTCCGCCTCCCGGATGGGGCACATGCTCTCGCTCACCGCCGAGGGCGAAGCGGCCAACGCCGCCGCCCGCACGGAGCGGCTTCGCCAGGTCGCCGCCCTCTACCGCGGCACCGCCCCCGCTGCGGCCGGCCCCGCCCAGGCCGTGCCCTCGCCAGGAGCCGCACACCCCTCCGTCTCCGCCCGTACCCGTTGAGCAAGGAACTCCCGGCCATGTCCGCCCAGATCACTCCCATGAGCACCGCCGACGCGCAGCGCGTCGAGACCGTCCTGCACCGGATCGCGCCGAAGTGGACCACCCATGTCGTCCACGCGATCGCCAAGTACGGCCCGGAGATGCGGGTTGCCGACGTCGCCCAGCACGTCACGGCGCTGTCCCCGTCGTACGTCAGCAAGAGGTTGGCGTCGATGTCCGAGGCCGGCCTGGTGACCCGCGACGGCGCGTTCGATCGTGCGGCGCCCTACCGGCTCTCGTCCGCAGCCCGCACGCTCGGCCCGGTCTACCGCACTCTCGCCCAGTGGTCGTCCGACCACATCGATCACACCCCGCAGGGCCGGTACGACCGGATCGAGGACGCCCTGCAGCGCCTGCAGCTGCCCGGTACCACCGAGACGGTCCGCCTGTTCGCGGAGCACGGGAGCATGCGCCTGCCCCAGCTGGCCGAACGCCTCGGCACCTCCGAGCAGTTCGCCGCAACCCGGCTGAACCGCATGCAGGCGGACGGGCTCGTCGCCCGCACCGGCGACCGGCACGGCGCCCCGTACGTCCTCACCGACGCCGGAGAAGCCCTCGGCCCGGTCCACACCGCCCTCCAGCAGTGGGACAGCCGGCACACCACCGCCCTGGCCCCGGTGGTGCCGGCCGCCGAGCGCACCCTCAACTCCCCCGCGCAGTCCGCACGGACCGCGGCGGCACTGCGGCGCAGTGCCGCCCCCTCCTCCCTGTTCAGTCACCCTCCGGTACCGCCGCCGCGTGTCCCCACAGCTGTCACGGCGGCCTCCCACCCCTCGCGCGGCCGGTGACTTCGCGAGCTGCGGAACCGGAACGGATTCCGTAGCCGAACCACCGGGCCGGGCCGAAGGCGCTCTGACGGCTCCCGTGCCGGTCGCCCGTTCCGCCCGCTGACGCCCCACCACCACACCGGAGAACACCGTGCCCGACGCCACCGCCCTCGACTGCGCGGACGCGATGATCGAGAAAGCCTGGGGGCGGCCGATCGCCGACCTGGAGAAGTCCGCATCCCGCTTGGTCGCCACGGACCCGATGCTGCGCTCGTCCATGCACCACCGGGCCCACCTCGTCGTCGTTTCCAACTCCATCGCTGTGCACCAGGAGCGGCTTCACGCCCTCACCCGGCCCGGTCAAGTCCCCGCCTTCTACGACCTCGACCGGATCACCGCCTCGGCGAGCGCCCTGCGTGTGGCCTACGCCGAGAGCAACACGGCCGTCCAGATGATCCGCCACGTTGTCGACGCCCGTGAGCACGCGTTCAACGCCAAAGGCGGCCCGGACGCCGAACGGGTCCGGGCCGCCACCGCCCGCACCTCGCGGGCGCCTGGCCCCCTCGGGCCGTCCGTCGACCGGTCCGCCCCGCCGGCTGCCGCCCCGGCCCCGCTGGTGGCAAACCGGCGGTAGGCGGCGGTCAGTCGTCGGCCCTGTCGTGGTGGGCGCCGGGGTCGGTGCCCACCACGCGGGCCAGTTCCTCCAGGGTCAGCTCCACCCGCCGGCCGTCCGCGAGCCGTTCCTCGACCGCCACTGTCTGCTCGCGCTCGACCCGGCCCGCGGCGACGGCCCACTGGCCCTCGGCGATCATCGCGACGTCGCCCATCGTCCACGCCCGGCCCGCGCTGCGGATCTTGCGCTCCAGCGCCGCCATGTCCCGGCCTCTGTTCGGCACCAACGCCTTCGTCCCCCTCCGACCCTGTACGGCTCCGCGCCGCAACCTCGGTTCAGCACCCCGCGCCCCTGATCCATTCCCGTCCGGTTCGCCCACGGCTGTGACCGTTCGCGATAGTTGGCGGACTGCCTCCGGAATCCTTGCAGGTCACGGCGTTTCTGTTCGTCGCGGTTGGCGAGACCTGTTCACGACTGTTGGCGGATCGACGACCAGTGGACGGGTACGGCGGTTGGCCACCCAGGTCAGCTGCGTGGCGGGACCGCCGCCCGGGGCTGAGCGTCTACGACGACGGGTAGTTCCAGGTCACGATCACGCACCCACCGCGCGCCGTCGCGCCGTCGGTGGTCGACGTGCCGCCGGAGCCGCCGGCCGCGCCCCGGCCCGCTCTCTTCGGGATGAGGCCGTCGGGGAGGCCGGGGAACCAGGGGCGCACGCCCGCCGTTCCGGCCGTGTACTTGTCGGCGTCGCCCCCGTTCGTGCCGTTGGCCACCGTCCCTGTCGTGGTGACGTCCGTGTTGTTGTCGCACTGGGCGCTGCCGCCCGCGCCGGCGTGGCCGCCGATCGGGGTCTTCCTGGCGTCGCTGCCGCCTTGGCCGCCGCGGGCTCCGCCGTGTCCGGAACCGCCACTGCCGCCGCGCGCCGGGCCCTCGCCCGGTGCCCAGCCAGCGCCCCCACCGCCGCCTCCGCCGCCACCCGCTGCGCCGACGCTGACGACAGCGCCGCTGGCCTTGCCCAGGACGAAGAAGGCCGCTGAGCTCCCGCCGCCGCCGCCGCCCCCTGCGCCGCCGCCGTCGTTCCGGTTGCCCGGGACGCCTCCGCCTCCGCCTTCCGCCCCTCCCTTGCCGCCGCCGCCCGTGGCGAACTCTCCCTGCCGTCCGCCTTTCTGCCCTCCGCCGCCACCGCCGCCGACGCGAACCCCGATCGTCCTGCGGTCGGCCGGGAACTTGGTGACGGTGCAGTCGGCGATGCCGGCGCCTCCGCCACCGCCCCCTCCGCCACCGGTGCCGGTGCCCTCCCGCCCGGCGCCTCCGCCGCCGCCCCCTCCGCCGATCATCGTGACCGTGAACGAGTCCACGCCCTTGGGCAGGTCGAACTCGTACCAGCCCGGCTCGTCGAACTGCCGCCAGAGCAACCCCTGCTTGCCGGTTCCGGCGTGCGCGGGCGAGGTGCCGAGCCCACCAGCGAGCACGGCCACCGCGATGGCCGCACCCGTGAATCTCCACCGCTGCGATGTCGTCGTCATGGATGCCCGTCCTGTCAGTCGGTATGCGGACCTTCATGATCGCGGGGGATCGCCGCCAGACGTCTGACATCCGCCTCGGTTCACACGAACGGGGATCACGAAGACGACCGTTGCCGCAGGCGATTGGCGAGAGCGCAGCGAAGTGACAGCTCGACACAACCGCGAAGACGCAGTGACTGTGCGCTGCGGATGGCCAGGGTTGTTCCCGCTACCTGGCCACTGGTCGTGGCGGCCTCTGGGAAGGGCGGAGTCCGAAGTCACCGGCGTCACGAATGTTTGGCCTGTCCGCCTGCGCCGTACCTGAAGGTGATATCTCGTCACTTTGTGTAGGTTTTTATGCGTACGACGCCGGGGTTTGGGCATGGTCAGCGCCGGGGGCCGTCAAGGTCCCTTCGGTTCGCGTCTACAGCGGGCTGTTGAGAAGGTGCCGGTCCAGCGAAGAGGAGTCCTTCATGACGGGTCAGTCGCACGACGCCGTGCAGCAGCAGGTGCAGTTCCCCATCACCGAGTCGTTCACCGGCACGGCCCCGGCGAATCCGCACTGGCGGCTGCTGGGCAGCGCGCGGATGAACGAGGGCGCGCTGGAGCTGACGCCGAACGCCGCGTCGAAGGCGGGTACGGCGTTCCTGGACCAGCCGTTCTCCTCCTCGCTCGGGGTGAGCATCGACTTCGACTACTCGTGCTGAGAGCGGACAACGCAAGATCCAGGAAGACGGACAATTCGGGTCTTGTTCCGCGGACAGCTCATCTCCCTGCTGGTAGGGCCGTTCGGGCGGAAGCCTGGTCTACCGTCCTCGATTCCGAACAGATGATCCCTCCGGCTGCTCACGCTCGGTGTTGACGAGACATCGAGTGAGAGTCCGGCCGGAGGGATCGTTGAGGAAGTCTGCCAGGGAAGTCATGGAAATCTTCGAGGCTCTCGACGCCACCGAGTGCGTCCACTCGGCTGCCGCGCTGGCGGGAGTCGATCCGAAGACCGTGCGCCGGTACGCACGGATGAGGGACATGGGCGTGAGCGAGACCGCGCGGTCGGTGCGGCCGAAGCTGATCGACCCGTTCGTCCCGAAGATCGAGGAGTGGGTTGAGCGGTCGCAGGGCCTGGTCCGCGCGGACAAGCTCCATGAGCGCCTGCAGCTGCTCGGGTTCACCGGCGACGAGCGGACCACCCGTCGCGCGGTCGCGGCGGCGAAGGAGCGTTATCGGGCCGGCAAGCGCAGGACGTACCGTCCGTGGATCACCGAGCCGGGGCTCTGGATCCAAGTGGACTGGGGCTGGGGACCGAAGGTCCCGGGCCTGGACGGCGAACCGCGGCAGACGCTGCTGTTCTGCGCCTGGCTGGCCTGGTCCCGCTATCGCGTGGTGATCCCGACCTGGGACCGCACGCTGGCGACGCTGATCTCGTGTCTGGACGCGACGCTGCGTCAGATCGGCGGCGTCCCGACATATGTGCTCACCGACAACGAGCGCACGGTCACGATGGACCGGATCGCCGGTGTCCCCGTCCGGCACCCCGAGGTCGTGGTCGCGGGCCGGCACTACGGCACGCAGGTCCACACCTGCGTGCCGTTCGACCCGGAGAGCAAGGGCGGCTCGGAGGCCACCGTCCGCATCGCGAAGGCGGACCTGGTGCCCACCTCGGCGAACCTCCGCTCCGCCTACGAGTCGTTTGCCGAACTGCGCGGCGCCTGCGTGTTGTTCTGCCACGAGGTCAATCACCGGATCCACCGGGAGACGGCGAAGACGCCCGCGTCGGCGCTGGATGTCGAGCGGCTCAGGCTGCACCCGCTGCCGCCGGGGCCCCACACCCTCGCGCTGGGCGAGTCGCGGATCGTCAAGACCGACCAGACCGTCAGGTTCGGTCAGGTCCGCTACTCGACCCCGCCCGGCCTGGTCGGGCAGGAGGCGTTCGTGCGCGCGGACGGCGACGAGCTCGTCGTCGTGGTCGATCTCGCCCGGCTGACACACCGTCCCGAGTGGCTCCAGGGCCCCGCCGGGCTGACCGAGGTCGCGCGGCACAAGCTCTCGCTGCCGGGCAGGCCGGTGATCGTGGCCGCGCACTACCCGGGCCATCCGCAGGATCCGGCCGGTGGGCCCCGCCCGCCCAGGGTCAAGCCGACCACCCAGGAGGAGGAAGCGTTCCTGGCGCTCGGGCCCGGCGCGAGGCAGTGGCTGATCGAGGCCGCGGCGAACGGCGTCACGCGGATGCGGGTCAAGATGGCCGCCGCGGTCGAGCACGCCGCCCTCGTGGGGGCGGGCGAGGTCGACGCGGCGCTCGGACTCGCGGCCACGGCACGCAGGTTCGCCGACGACGACGTCATGTCCATCGTCCGCTACCGGGCCACCGGCGCCAGGCCCTCGGACCTGGTCGTCGCCGACGAGGCCCACTCGGTCCAGCCCGGAACCGGAGCCTGGGCCGACTTCGGCCGGACCCCGTGAACCCGGGTCTCCCCGGTCGCCGCGTCGGCGGCCGGGAGGTCTGTTCACCCCAGGCTGGCACCGATCCGCGGTGCCGGCACGCCAGAGAGGTGCATCCAGATGACCACCACGCTCGCCGAGCCGCCCGTGCTCACCGCCCCCACGCCGGTCCCGGCCCCGCCGGCGCCGCCTCCGATCCCGGCCGAGCTGGACGCGGTGCTCAAGCGGATGCGGTTCCCCTACCTTCGCGACGCCGCCCCGGAGGTCCTGGCGACCGCGCGCTCGCAACGCTGGGACCCGGCCGAGGTCGTCCGGATCCTGCTGGAAGCCGAGATCGCCGGCCGCAGCGCGGCCACCAAGCGCAACCACCGCAAGCAGGCGAACCTGCCCTCCGGCAAGACCTTCGACTCCTGGAAGGAGGCCGAGTCCTCGATCCCAGCGCCGACCCAGCAGGCGCTGATGACGCTGGAATGGGTCCGCCGGGCGGAGAACCTGGCCATCGCCGGAGCCTCCGGAACGGGGAAGAGCCACTTCGCCGAAGCCCTGGCCAGCAAGGCGATCGAGGAGGACATGCAGGTCGCCTGGTTCACGCTGGAGTCGCTGACCGCGACGCTGGGGCGGGCCGCGGTCGACAACTCGGTCTCCAAGACGGTCGCGAAGATCACCCGCTGCGAGTTGATCGTGGTCGACGACATCGGCCTGTTGCCCTGCGGCCAGGCCGCCGCCGAGGCGTTCTACCGGTTGATCGACGCCGCTTACGAGCGTCGCTCGGTGATCGTCACGAGCAACATCCATCCCGCCGGATTCGATTCGATCATGCCCAAGACGCTCGCGACCGCGGCCGTCGACCGGCTGCTGCACCACTCGCACATCGTGCTGACCGAGGGCACCAGCCTCCGCCTCGCCCAGGCCACCAGCGGCCAGGGCGTCGTCCCCCTCGCCGGCTGAGAAGTCCTCCAAGCGGGTGACCATTAGTCATACCGCGACGGGAGATGAGTTGTCCGCCAGCGATGACCACAAGCTGTCCGCCAACCCGGACGGATCAGGCTCTGCGTCACTTTGAGTGAAAATGGCTGCGGTTGGCGGCTCCGTGGGTAGCCCCACCTGGTGAGTGAGCGCGTATCTGGCCTGATCAGCGTG
>NZ_JBHJSJ010000050.1:0-11044 GCF_042268845.1 Kitasatospora sp. NPDC056273
CACGCTGATCAGGCCAGATACGCGCTCACTCACCAGGTGGGGCTACCCACGGAGCCGCCAACCGCAGCCATTTTCACTCAAAGTGACGCAGAGCCATCTTGCGTTGTCCGCTCTCAGACGGCCCCAGGATCTTCTTGTTCTTGTCGTCCCGCGGCTGACCCCCGCACTAGCGGGGTCAGCTGGCGGTCCAGGTCCTGGGCGGTGGCGGCCATCGTGGCGGCGGAGGCGACGGAACTGTCGCACACCGGGCACTTGCGGGATCAGCTTGTCGGCGGACCTGGCCGCCGCATTGCCCCGGATCTGGAAGGCGAAGAGCGCGTCGCTCCGGACGCTGGGACGGGAGTGTTCCGACAGCGGCACGATGACCGCGTGGTAGGACCCTTCTTCTGCCGCCTCCCAGAGCCCAGCCGACCTCCTGGCGACGCCGGGCGAATCAGTGGCCAGTGCGGCCGGCCGTGACCCATCGAGTGGACCGACAACGACACGGCAAATACGGGGGGTTCGCCCGTCGTGTCTATTCGGCGGGATCGGTCGGCAGTGGGACGACCAGGGCGTCGAGGGCCTGTTGGGCCCGGCCGAGGTTGTCCTTGCCGGCGCGGCGGAGGCCGGCTTTGGCGTACTTCTCGACCATGGTGGTGGACTTCCAGTCCTCGGTGATGACCAGGATCTCCGCGGCGCTGTAGCCCTGGGCGGCGAGGTCGGCGGGGACGCCGGCGCGCAGGCCGTGGCTGGTGGCGTTCTTGGCGTCGAAGCCGGGAGTGCGGGTGACCATGCGCCTGAAGGCGCGGTTCACCGAGTGGCCGGTCATGCCGGTTCCGGAGGCGGGGACGGGCATCAGCCGGCCCCACCGGGTGATGCCGCGCAGCAGCGGCAACTGCGGTTCTGCCTGGCCGAGTTCGGCGAGCAGTGAGATGTAGGTGCGGACGACGGTGATTGCTACCGGGTCGCGGACGACGTACTCGCGGCCGGTGGACCAGTGGTCGTTCTTCGACGTGCGCTTGCCGACGACCATCTGCTCGGTGCCGTCCTCCAGGCGCTCGAAGAGGACGGAGTCGATGCGGTAGGCAGCCTGCTCGGAGCGCCGGGCGCGGGTGCGGTAGCCGAGGTGCAGGATGGTCAGGTCGCGCCAGCGGGCGAGCGGGATGTCGGCGGTCGTGCCCTGCTGGAGGTGGGCGATGCGGGCGGCGTCGACGGGCGGGCTCGACCTCGGGGTGCGGCGGGCGCGGGCGTGCTCGGCGGCCTGCTTGCGGATCAGTTCGGCGGTCGCCTTCTTCGGGGGCCAGTTCTCGTACCCCGCACGGGCGTTGGCGTCGCGGATGGCGGCCATCGCCAGGCGTAGCGAGCTGACGGGCGCGCCTGTGCCGTCGCGTCCGCCGCGGCGGCGGAGGTGGGAGACGTAGGAGACCATGTTCGCCTCGCTGGTGCGCGGCCCGGGGTGGCGGCCGTTGTCGGCGCACCAGCGGGCGAAGTAGCGCCACTGCTCGGAGTAGGTCTGGCTGGTGCGCGCCGGCCGGGCGGAGGCGAGGTCGTCTGCCGCGTCCTCGGTCAGCGTCTCGTTGGGGTCGACCCCGGTGAACGCGAACTGCACGAGGGCCTGACCGTCGTCCACCAGCTCGCCGATCACCACCTCGGTGGAGCGTTCGACCAGGGCCGGCAGGTCGTCCGACGCCTCGGCATCCATGGCGCTCTCCTTCCGGCACGGCGGGCTGATGATCCGTCCGGGACAGCCTATCTGTACCAGCCCCTGTGTTGCGTCCTCTAAATCCAGTTAGAGGACGCAACACGTTTCTTGGTACACAATCCGAGCCGGATGCCGCCCTCGCGTCTGTAACACGTTTGTCGAGGTTATTTGTGTTCAGCCCCTCAAGCTGCCAAGGTGTCCGTCATGAAGATCACGATCACCGTGGAGAATCCGACCCCCGAGGTGCTCGAGAAGCTGCTCGCCCTCGCCGCCACGCCGACGGCGGTCGTGACCGCGGTGCCCGACGACCGCTGGACGCCGGAGCGGGCCCGCTCGTACTACGACCGCCTCCCGCCCCGTGCACAGCAGATCCTGCTCCAGGTTGTCGAGGGCCAAGGCGAGTGCGCTGCCGAGGAGTTGAAGGCGAACGGCCGGAGTCTGCGGGGCTCCACCGGTGCGTTCCGCCGGGTGCTCTCGGAGGGCAAGCGGACCGGCCTGTGGCCGGACGCCCTGCCCGTACCGCTGGTGTCCCACATCGTCGGCGGACAGCTCAAGAAGCTAGAGGTGCCCGGCTCCGGCACCGAGCAGTACGCGCGGTTGGCCTTTGAGGAGGGATTGCGTGAACTGCTACGCCGTGATTTCTGATGAATCCTTCGGATGGTGCCCATGCTGACTAGTGCCGTTCATTTTCTGCCTCGTGCCAGTTGCGGCGAACCTCATGCCATGCTCGGATGAGTTTCGGTATCTTCTCCAGGATTTCCTGAAGCTGGGAGATGATCAGCGCGACCGTTCCGAGCATTGCCAGGACAAATAGCGAGATGGTGTCCCAGTTCACGAGTTGTCCTTCTCGCCAGGGATTTGTGATGGCCTCTCATGGTCAATGGGCGATGAAACATCGGGGCTGCTCTTCGGGAGGACCCGGTCGAGCCACTTTGCGGGGGCGCCCAGGCTTGCAAGCGTCTTTCGCGTGGTACCGGCGTGGGGGTCCGGTCCATGGCGAAAGCGTAGTTGCAGGCCGCCTTGGCCGACGTCATCAGGATGTTCGAGGTGGTAGGTGCACTGGAGTGTGTAGATCCTGTGACCCAGTTGTTGGTGAGGGTCGCAGGAACAGTACCGGCGGCGAATCCGAAGCGGGACTCCCCACACAGGGTCCATGAGCTGGTTCAGGAAGGCATCGTGGTTCAGCCTGATGCCGCGTACGGTGTCCAGCTCGAGGATCAGTTCGCCGTTGTGGATCCATGACCGGCTCAAATACGCAGTGCTGGACGTGTGGAAGACGGCGAGGCGGCGCAGCAGCGCGGATCCGAGCCAGTCGAGGCGTCGATAGGAACGCCAGAGCCGAGGGTATTCCCGGATGTGTTTTTCTTCGTGGTTGGTCAACTGCTGAGCTCGCCATAGCCCCGGATGCCCTGCTTTCCCCAGGCGGTCCCAGCGTTCATCGATTTCTCCCGCCCAATCCGTTCCGGGCGCGCCGCGCAGAATGAGGTGGCATCCGCCTCCGGCAAGGGTGAGGTGGAGATCCGGGCCGTCGATGCCTGTTACGCGAAGACCCACGACGCCGTTCACTTGTACGCCGGGCTCGGCATCGGGTAGCAGCTCGTCGAGGGCCTGAGCACTCCGGGGGTACAGGGTGCCGTCGAAGAACGTGGTGTGGCTGTCAAGGCGCAGAACCGCTGACTGCGCCATCGCCTGGACAGACGAAATGCCGAAAGGATGGGCCCACCATTGACCCCCGCTGCAGAGCTTGGCGAAGATCTCGGCTTCGAGATGGGCCTGCCGCATGGGCGCGACGGCAAAAGGTGAGTGGTTGTTTCCACCACTCAATGTCTTCTTCGCCGCGTGGAAAGGCTCACCCGTGTAGAGCTGCCGCGTTCGTGCAAGCTGGTAGAGACGCCCACCGTTGGTCATCTGCGATCCGGTCTCCGGATACCGTCGCCCTGGGCATCCAGCAACTGATCTGCAAGCCCCGTTCGAGGGCATGGGTGGACAGTGCCAGAGGATCTGCAGGCGGGGCTATGGCCTCTTGACCCCTCGTGTGGTCCTGCCAAGGAGCGACGCAGAACCAGGGGGTGGCCTCCTGAAGGCCATGACAAAGTCTGGGGCATGGTGAGCGCCGGACGCAAGTGGCGAGCGTATAGGGATGTGGCGTGTCGTCGGGGTTCCCGGTCGTCTCATGGCAGTTGTCGCGGTACCGGTGCTCCGGCGAGGCGCAGGTGTGCGCTGATGGCCTGTCCGGTGCCGGCCGCCGTCGCGGTGGCGGGGACGGCGAGCTGGGATGCCAGGTCGTTGAGGTGAAGGTCGGCAGCGGTCTCGATCATGAAGGCCAGGACATCGGCGGTTCCTGGGGCTCGCTGTGCGGCGGTGGCGAGTAGGGCCAGACCGATCAGGAGGGCCGGCCACCAGGCGGCGCCGAGGGCGGTGTAGAGCAATCCCCAGGCCGCCAGTCTGCTGACGGCGGCGTAGGCGTTGCGGGCGGCGGCGATGTCGTTGCGCAGACCGTCGGGCAGGACTGCCCACAGTCGCGGCCAAGCGGCTGCGGCGTCGTCGATCCCGTTGACCTCGGCCAGCCGTACGGCAGTCCGTTCGAAGCGGTCGCCGATCCAGGTCGGGCAGCTGGGGCGGGCGGGGCCCAGTCGGGCGCGGCGACGCTGCCAGGAGCGCACCCGGCTGGCGGCTTTCGCCGGAGCGACGTGGTGCCGCTGAGGGGCGGCGGCTTGGAGGATGGCGGATTTGAGTTCCCGGGTCGCGGTGTCCCAGCGGCGCTGGCGTCGGCGCAGGAACCATGCGGCCGACGGCAGGTCGACGGATGCCGCCCAGAGCCGTTCAATCGCCCCGCCGATCGCTCCGCAGAGCAGTCCGACGCCGGTGGCGGTGAGGAGGGTGGCAGCGGTGGCGAGGATGACGGTGCCGGCGGCGTGGGCGGCCGGGCTCGCGGCCAACTGGTTGAGCCAGTCGCTCAACCGCCCGACGGCGAAGGGCCGGTGCTGGCCGAGATGAAGAGCGGCGGCGAGCAAGCCGGTCCACAGCAGCCCCGGCAACAGGAGGAAGTTGACCCACCGCTCGGCGAGCTTCGTGCCGATCGCCGTCAGGAAGGTCGTCACGGGGCGGTCGGCGGATAGGGCTTCATCGGCCCGTTCGGCCCGTGGGCCGCACACGTGGGCGGGAGAGGTGTCTCATCGGCGGTGATGACCCGGTTGCACCGGTCGAGCGGGCAGGTCCAGCCGATGACGGCACGCTGACCAGCGATGCCGGGCGGAAGGAGGGCGATCCTGGGGGGAACGCCGTCCCGGCTGGTCAGTCCGATCATCCCGAGCCGGGTATAGGCGTCCTCCACGGCGTCGAGCAGTTCGGCGACCAGGGCGTTGTCGGGGTCGCCGGGCTCGGTGAGCAGTGCGAGGAGGTCGTTGAGCTGGGTCTCCGCGCCGGCGTCGCTGATGAGTTCACGGAGCGAGGGCCAAGTGCCGAGCTGGTCGCAGAGCGACCCGAGGCGTTCTCGTGATGCCAGGTCCATGTCCCGCCTTCCTGAGCGGAGTTACATCGTTCCGGATCCAATTCGACTTCACGACAAGGAGATTGGGAGTCTAGACCGTATCGTGTAGGACAGGGGCGCCATTGACGCAAGACGCGTCCGTGCAGTGCCGGGCGTCTTCCGAGGGGCCGGACGGGATGTCGGCACCGACGGGGCGGTGGCGCCGGAACCGGGAGAGGGGGACGGCCGTGCCCAACCGTGAATCGGCGCTCGCCGAGGTGAACGCCTGTGTACGGAGCGCGGCTCGGAACCCGGCTCGGCTCCTCGGCGAGGATGCCGCCTGGGCGGCGCGGGCCCTGGCCCAGGCCGCGACAGCCGGAACGGACCCCGTCGCGGCACACGCGCTGGGCTGGTACCACTGGGAGTGCAGCCGGGCTCTCGGCGGGCAGGAGGGGCTGGCCGACCGGGTCGCGGCCGTCCGGTACCTCGCGCCCGCCTATCGGAGCGACCCCCGGTCGGTTCCGGAGGACCTGCGCGACGATCTGGAGACCGCCTCCGGCGAGCACGTCCCGGCGGACTTCTACCGCACTGTCGGCACCCGGTACATCCGGACCCATGAGCTGCTGGAGGAGTTCTACCGACTCGGGCTGCGAAGGAGCCTGGACGAGGCGGTCGTCCGGTTCGTTCAGGCGCTGGTCCTGATTCCCGCCTTCCCCGAGCTCGCTGAGCTCGGCCTCCAGGAGGTGCGGGCCCTCGACGACCTCGGGGTGACCCTGTTCCGGCAGTTCCAGGAAACGGGGCGGATCGAGCGGCTGGAGCGGGCCGTGGGGGTACTGCGGGAGGCGCTGGCCGTCACCCCCGCCGACGACCCCATGTGGGCGCGCCGCCTCCACTACCTCGGACAGGACCTCTGGTTCCTGGCGATGCGTACCGGGCTGGCCCATGAGGCGGTTGAAGCGGTGGCGGTGATGCGTGAGGCGGCGGCGGCTACCGCGCACGATGAGCCGGAGCGCGCCGAGCGGCTCGGCGTCCTCGGCACCGCGCTGGGAATCCTGTTCGAGAAGACCGGGCACATCGATCAGCTTCGAGAGGCGGCCGAGGTGATGAGAGAGGCGGCGGCCGCCACCCCCGAGGGTGATCCGGCGCTGGCCAACCGGTTGAACGCGGTCGCGACGCTGCTCTGGTACCTGGCCCGGCACGACGGGCGTTCCGAGGCACTGACGGAGGCCGCCGCGGCGGCGCGAAAGGCGGTGGCCGCGACCCCAGCCGGCGATCCCGCCTTGGACGGTTACCTCCAGACCCAACTCGCTGTTCTGAACGCCCTGTCGGCGACGACGAGGGACGCGGTTGTGCTCGCGGACATCGTGGCGGCACGGCGTACGGCGGTGGCGGCTCTCCCCCAGGGCCATGCCGCACTCGCCGCCCGATGGAGTGCCCTCGGACTGGCGCTCAACGAACTGTTCGAGCAGACCGGCCGGGCCGCGCTGCTGGGCGAGATGGTCGAGGCGATGGGCGAGGCCGTCGCGGCCAGCGCCGAGGACGACCCCGCCTGGGCCCAGCATCTGCACAACCTGGCGCACGCACGTACGCTCCTCGCCGCACACGGCGGTGGGGTCGCACACCTGAAACGGGCGGTCGAGGACGCGCGGAGAGCGGTGGTCGCCACCCCTCCCGGCGACCCCAACCGGCCCTGGCTACTGAGTGAACTTGCCGGCGGGCTGCTCGAATTGTCCGACTACGCCGGTCGGGCCGAGGAACTGGAGGAGGCGGCGGCCCTCCTGCGGGAGGCGCTGTCGAGCACGCATCCCCGCCAGAGCGAGTACGGCGGGTTCGCCGGCAACCTCGCGACGGTGCTCTGGAGGCTGTCCGAGCGAACCGGGCGGACCGACATGCTGGAGGAGGCCGCCGAGGCGGCCCGGCAGTCGGTTGGTGCCGCTTCCGACGATCACTCCGACCGAGCGGACCTACTGAGTACGGCCGGATCGATCCTGATCAGACTGGCGAAGCTGACCGGGCGGACGGCCCTGCTGGACGAAGCCCTTGAAGCGGCACGGGCCTCCGTTGCTGCTACTCCGCAAGGGCATCCCCGCCGGGGCAGGACCTTGACCAATCTCGCGGACGTTCTCAGCCGACGGTTCGTGCAGACCGGCCGGGTGGCGGAACAGGAGGAGTCGGTCGAGGCATTGCGCGAGGCACTGGTCATCAAGATCCCAGAAGGTCTGGACCGTGGAGTGGCACTGCAAAGCCTGAGCTTCGGCCTCCAGCGTCTCTTCGAGAGGACCGGGCGGATCGACCAGTTGGAGGAGGCCGTAGAAGCCGCACGCGCGGCTGTGGCCGGGGTACCCGTCGACCGCTCCGACCGCTCGGACTATCTGGTGACCCTCGCGGAAACACTGGAGAAGCTCTCCGGCCGCACCGGTCGCAGCGATCTCCTGGAGGAAGCGGTCGAGGCGGCGCGCGAAGCGGTGGCCGCCACCCCGCTCGACGACCCCCGCCATGTCACGCATGTCAACTCCCTCGGATCCGTCCTGATGAGGAGCTTCGAACGCAGTCGGCGGACCGACCGGTTGGAGGAGGCCGTCGCCGTGATGCGGAAGGCGGTGGCGGGCACACCGTCCGACCACCCCGACCACTTCACTCACCTGGGGAACCTCTCCGCCGTGCTCACGCGCCTGTCGACGCACACGGCCCGCCCCGATCTGCTGGAGGAGGCCGTCCGGGCCGGACGCCAGGCCGTTGCCGGTACGCCTCCGGACCATCCTGCGCGGGTGTCCTGGCTGGTACAGCTCGGCTGGGCCCTGGAGACGCTGTTCAGGGACGGCGGGCGGCTGGGCCTGTTGGACGAGGCGCGTTCCTGCTACCGGGAAGCCATGGGGTCCACAGCCGGCGAGACGAGCGCCCGTGTCTCCGCCTACCGAAGCTTCGCGCTGCTCACGGCCGGGAGTGATGCGCCGGCCGCACTGGATGCGGTGGAGCAGGCGACGGACCTGCTGGAGACCCTTGCTCCGGGGAGCCTGCTTCGGAGCGACCGTGAGTACCAGCTGAGCCGACTCCCCGGTCTGGCCGAAGAGGCTGCCGCAGCTGCCCTGGCCGCGGACAGGCCGGTGCGTGCCGTGGAACTCCTGGAACGCAACCGGGGGATCCTCGCGGCCGAGGTGCTCGGCCGGCGCGACCACGATCTGACCATCCTGCGCGAGAGGATGCCGCACCTCGCCGACCAGTTCGACCAACTGATCACCCAGCTCAACGACTTGGACCACTCCGGGCCGACCGTTGACCGGGACCACGGTGCGGTCCGGACGGCAGAGGCCGCTCTGGCCGAAGCACGCCGGTTGGCCGACGCCCGACGGCGGGCGCACGAAGACCGGCGGATCCTGCTCGAACGCATCCGGGAGGTCCCGGGCTGCGAGGGGTTCCTCAAGGCACCCGGCATCTCCGACCTCACCCGTGCGGCACAGGCGGGGCCCGTCGTCTTCGTCATCGCGACCCGGAGCCGTCGTGACGCGCTCATCCTCACCGGCAGGCCGGAGGATCCCGTCCACACTGTTCCGCTGACCGCCCTCACCTACGAGCAGGCGCAGTTCGCAGTGCTACGTCTGCCGGGGATCCTCCACGCCGTCGCCGACCGGCACCTCCACCCGATGGAACGTCTCTTCGCCCAGGACGAACTGCTCCGGCTGCTCGCCGGGTTGTGGGACACCGTGGCCGAGCCCGTATTGACCCATCTCGGTCACACCGTGGCCCCCGAAGCCGGACAGCCCTGGCCCGAGGTGTGGTGGTGCCCCGTCGGCGTACTGGCCGGCCTCCCCCTGCACGCCGCCGGCCACCACACCGATCCCGTGGACCGGCCCGGCGGCCCCCGAACGGTGCTCGACCGGGTCGTCTCCTCCTACGCCACCACCGTACGTGCCCTCGTCCAGACCCGCCGCCGCAGCCTGTCCCCGTCCGACGACTCCACCCTGGTCGTGCCCGTCCCGGAGACCCCGGGAGCCCCACTGCCCGGTGTCATCGCCGAGACCGCAGCGATTACCCGGCTCGTCCCCGGCGCCCGGGTGCTCGCGGCCCCGACCCGTGCGGCCGTGCTGCGCGCCCTGCCCGACTGCCACATCGCCCACTTCGCCTGCCACGGTGCGACCGACGTGGCCGACCCGTCCGGCAGCCACCTCGTCCTCGCCGACCACGCCACCGGACCGCTCACCGTCTCCGACATCAGCAGCCTGAGGCTGTCCGCGGGTCTCGCCTACCTCTCGGCGTGCGACACCAGCGGAACCGTGCCGCGCCTGGCCGACGAGTCCATCCATATCACCGGCGCCTTCCACCTCGCCGGGTTCCAGCACGTCATCGGGACCCTGTGGTCCGTCGATGACCGTACCTCGGCAAGACTCGCCGCCGACTTCTACGCCCGTCTGACCACGAACGGAACCACGGAGCCCAGGCCCGAACTCAGCGCTCGTGCCCTGCACGACGCGGTCAGACGACTGCGCGCTGGCTACCCGTCGACCCCGACCCTGTGGGCGGCGTACATACATACCGGTGCGTGACGACCGAGTTCGTCTCCGTGAGACGGGTGCCGATTCCGCACCTCGGCCGGCGATCGGAGCCGGTTCGTGATCCGTTGGCCGGGCTGTTCGAGAAACTCGTGCGAGGGGGCCGCGACGACGTCGAAGTCGTCGAACCGGGAAGCCGTAGTGGCCCCTGGTCCAGCTGTTCGTTGTCCCGGGATACCTTGCTCCCTTCGAGCACACCACCAGGGGGAGCGTTGACGGAGTCTTGGTCGGAGCTGACCGACCGGTTGGTCATCACCGTGATCGCCGGGGATGCCGCCACCGTGCGGGACTGCCTGGAGCAGGGCGCGGCTCCGGACACCCCGGGCGCCGACGGCCTGCCCCTGCTCTGCGCCGCCGTGACCGGGTTCGATCACTCCACCGCCGAGGTCCTGATCGACGGGGGCGCTGACCAGCCCGTCTCCAGGGGCGGATCGAGATGGTGGACCGCTAGGACGTGCACCACGGTCGCGGGGATCCCCACCCGGCGCCTGTCGTCGGCCTTCAGCGTGTCCACCACCGGCACCGTCCGGAAGAGCTCGTTCCTCCAGTTGTCGTCCGTCGGCGTCGGAAGAGCCACGTCGCCGTTCCATTCGATCCCGTCCGCCGCAGTGTCGATCTCCCACCATGGCCAGCGCACCGAGACGTGGGACCGGGAGACCCCAGTGACCGTCACCTCGGTAAACGGACATGCCATCCTCAACACGTCGCCCGATCGATAGCCCTCGGCTCCAGGGGTCTGGCTGCTCATGGGCCAACTGGCACAATCCGCTGACCAGTGGTCTGTCTGTGCCGGCTACCGCCTGGTTCCCGCTCTGCTGTAGATCGTTTCCCAGACGGATTGTTCATAGTGCTCTTGCGCCTCGTGTTCTTTGGCTGGGCGCTTGGCTGACGGCCCCGTCTACGGTGTGGCGGGGGTCTGGGTGAGTGGGTCCGGGATGTCGGTGTTCGCCGAGTGAGGGGGCACGGAAATGTCGAACGCCAGGTAGCCCGATTCGGTGCCTGCGATGAGCAGGCCGCGGTGTTCCGTCAGTGCGTGAACCTGTTCCGGCAGGGGCAGTGCGTGCACAGTGCCAGTGCGCGGGTTCCAGATCCGCACCGTTCCGTCGCGGCTGGTGGTGGCAAGGCGGGCGGTGCCGTCGGGGGCGGTGAAGGCCGTCACCGCCAGTACCTGGCCGGTGTGGCCGCTCAGGGAGGGACCATCCTGGAGGCCTGTGGCGGGGTCCCAGATCCGCACCATTCTGAGGCTGGTGGTGGCGAGACGGGCGGTGCCGTCGGGGGCGGTGAAGGCCGTCACCGCCAGTACCTGGCCGGTGCGGCCGCTCAGGGAGGGACCGTCCTGGTGGCCGG
>NZ_JBHJSJ010000050.1:11140-12373 GCF_042268845.1 Kitasatospora sp. NPDC056273
GCACCGTCGCGTCATCGTGGGGGGTGAGGGAGGGACCCTCCTGGCAACCGGTGGCGGGATTCCAGATCCGCACCGTCCCGTCGCTGCTCGCAGTGGCGAGACGGGCGGTGCCGTCGGGGGCGGTGAAGGCCGTCACCGCCAGTACCTGGCCGGTGCGGCCGCTCAGGGAGGGACCGTCCTGGTGGCCGGTGGCGGGGTCCCAGATCCGCACCGTCGCGTCATCGTGGGGGGTGAGGGAGGGACCCTCCTGGCAACCGGTGGCGGGATTCCAGATCCGCACCGTCCCGTCGCTGCTCGCAGTGGCCAGGCGAGGGAAGCCGTCAGAGGCGGTGAAGGCCGTCACCGCCTGCAGCCAACCGGCGTGGCCGGTGAGGGGGTCACCGACCTGCGCGCCGGTGGCGGGATTCCAGATCCGCACCGTCCCGTCGTGGCGGGGGATGGCGAGGCGGGGGAGCCGTCAGGGGCAGTGAACACCGCCATCGCCCACACTTGGTCGATGTCCCTCTTGAGTGGAACA
This sequence comes from Kitasatospora sp. NPDC056273, assembly GCF_042268845.1. Taxonomy (NCBI): domain Bacteria; kingdom Bacillati; phylum Actinomycetota; class Actinomycetes; order Kitasatosporales; family Streptomycetaceae; genus Kitasatospora; species Kitasatospora sp. NPDC056273. Next base: position 11,658 of record NZ_JBHJSJ010000050.1, read on the forward strand.
TCGACCTGTGTACCGGTGGCAGGATTCCAGATCCGCAACCACCCATCGACGCTGCCGGCGGGGCCGCTTCGGAAGGTGCTGGCGGTGGCGAGGCGGGGGGAGCCGTCAGGGGCGGCGAAGGCCGACACCGCCCACACTTGGTAGCTGTGGCCGGCGAGGGGGTCACCGACCTGCGCGCCGGTGGCGGGATTCCAGATCCGCACCGTCCCGTCGTAGCCGGCAGTGGCCACACGAGGGAGGCCGTCAGAGGCGGTGAAGGCCGCCACCGCATTCACGTCGCCGGTGTGCTTGGTGAGGGGGTCACCGACCTGCGCGCCGGTGGCGGGATTCCAGATCCGCACCGTCCCGTCGTAGCCGGCAGTGGCGAGGCGAGGGGAGCCGTCAGGGGCAGTGAACACCGCCACCAACCCCACAAGACTGGTCTGACCGGTGAGCGGGTCACCGACCTGCGCGCCGGTGGCAGGGTCCCAGATCCGCAGCCTCCCGTTGAAGCTGGTGGTGGCGAGGCGAGGGGAGCCGTCAGGGGCAGTGAACACCGCCACCGCCCGCAGCCAACGGGAGTCGCGGGTGAGCGGGGGACCGTCCTGGCGGCCGGTGGCGGGATTCCAGATCCGCACCGCCCCGTCGTCGCCAGTGGTGGCGAGGCGAGGGGAGCCGTCAGGGGCAGTGAACACCGCCACCGCGTTCACGTCGCCGGTGTGGCCGGTGAGGGGGTC
>NZ_JBHJSJ010000050.1:12473-68228 GCF_042268845.1 Kitasatospora sp. NPDC056273
GCGCCGGTGGCGGGGTCCCAGATCCGCACCGTTCCGTCGTCGCCAGTGGTGGCGAGGCGAGGGGAGCCGTCAGGGGCAGTGAACACCGCCACCGCGTTCACGTCGCCGGTGTGGCCGGTGAGGGGGTCGCCGACCTGCGCGCCGGTGGCGGGGTCCCAGATCCGCACCGTTCCGTCGTCGCCAGTGGTGGCGAGGCGAGGGGAGCCGTCAGGGGCAGTGAACACCGCCACCGCCCGCACCTTGCCGGTGTGGCCGGTGAGTTGCAAATGGAGCTGTCGTCGCTGGACAGTACCGGCGATCAGGGTGAGTGGCCATTTCCCGGGATCGTGGGCGCTGGTTTCGCCGGGGGGTGGGGTGCCCTGGATGTAGGTGCTGCCAAGTCGGCGCCACCACCGGCGCCACGCTCTGTTGGTGGCGGGTTGGTCGGTGCCGCTCGCACGGTGGGCTTCGTGCTGGAAGAAGACGGTGCCGGCGATGGCGGTCGGCAGTGCGCGGCTGGGCAGGCCGTAGTTGAAGGCCGCGGTGGTGATGCTGGCTAGGTCGAGGGCGTCGAGGACGTCCGGGTGGTCGGCGAGGGTCTCGAAGGCTCCGGCGGTGTGGCCGAGGCGGGCGTGGGCGGCCAGGTGGTAGCGGATGTACGGGCTGAGCTTCGGTGGCCGGGTGGGGGCGCCGCAGTCTCGGGTGCGCAAGGCGTGGCGGGTGAGGTTGGTCGTGATGGCGGCGTGGTCAGGGGCGGTGTAGGGGGCGGTGATGAAGTGCTCGGCGAAGGTGCGGTGGGCGAGGCGGTAGACCGCCTGGCCGTGTTCCTGGTCGAGGACGAGGTAGGGGGCGGCGTGGCGAACCAGGCCGGGGATGCTTTCGCTGATGCCGTGCGGGGTGGTGGTGAGGGCGTCGGCGGTGCGGGCCCAGATGCCGTCCTGGTCGGGCAGGCCGCGGCCCTGGGCGAGGCCGAGTGCGTGCAGAAGCGGGATGTAGTGGGGGTTGGTGCGGTGGAGGCGTTTGAGGGCGCGGGTGAAGAGCTCGCGGTGGGTGCGGCCGATCAGCGGCGTGGGGTCGGTGATCAGGCGGGGGTCGTTGAGGAGTTCGTGGGCGGCGAGGCGGGCGTAGAGGAACTGCTGCGGCTGGGCTCCGGTCTGCTGGTGGTCGGCGACGAGGCGGCGGACGGCCGCGGCGATGTGCACGTCGTCGGCGTGCAGGGTTCCGCGGCGCCTGGCGGTGTCGAGTTTGGCGCGCAGGTATCCGGCTAGGGCCTCCCGGTCCTGCGCCACGTCGACGCACTCAATGCGCGCGTCCTCCCAGGCGTCCGGACCGTTCGGCCGGGGCCGGAGGGCGACGAGGATGTCCGTGTCGGTAGGGACCGGCTGGTCGGGGCCTTCACGGGTGGAACGGCGGGTGCCGACGATCAGGCGCACACCCGGCAGTGCGGCGAGGGGCCGTAGGAGGGTGTCGGCGATGACCAGGGGCTGCTCGGCTTCGTCGAGGGCGTCGAACAGCAGGGTCAGCGGGGCCTGGCGGGTACGGAGCTGTTCGACGAGCCGGGTGGCGAGGTCACCGGGAGGCAGGCCACCGAAAGCCTGCCGGGCAAGGTCGGGGAGGCCCACTGCCGATGCGATGAGGTGGACGACGTGGGCGGGGGTGAGCCCCGAGAGATGGGCGACAAGGTCGAAGGGATCGTCCGGGCACGGTGTTCCGGCCGGCAGCGGGGACAGGTGGCCGTGGCGGACCAGGACCTCGCGCAGACCGGTTCGGGTGTGGAGGAGGACATGGCCGAGGAGGGCGGACTTGCCGGCCCCGGCGGGGCCGGTGACGACCAGGGCGCCGCGGGTGGCGGTGGTCAGCCAGTGGAGGATCTGGTCGCGTTCGATGGTGCGGCCGTGGAAGTACCAGGCGAGTTCGCCGAGTTCCGCGCCGGATGCCTTGGGCAGGAAGTGGCGTTGCTCGTCGACCGGCAGCTGGTCGATGACGGCCTGGAGTTCGGCGAGCTGGTCCAGCGGGGCCGACACGGCGGTGGCGGCATCGGGGAGCAAACGAACAAGTCGGTCGTGGTCCTCGTCGACGGTGTCCGCGCGGTAGCCGCCCAGTTCCCGGGCGAGGGCGATGCCGAGGGTGGCGAGGCCGATGGACCGCTGTCCGCGGAAGGTGACGGTCAGGGCCCGTTCGAGGGCATGGGTGAAGGCCCCGAGTTCGGCGTAGCCCTTGGCGGCGGTGGACAGCAGCAGGTAGCGCCGGGTGTCGGGGTATCTGGTGAGGAGTTCGATGTGGACGGCCTGGGCGAAGCTGCGGGAGTAGCAGGCGTCGAGGACGACGATGGCCCAGTTGTCGGCGTTGTCGGGGTGGAGCTGGCGCTCTCCGATGGCGTGGGCGATGTCGTAGGGGGAGACGCCGCTGCTGTTCAGGGCCTGGGTGCGGCAGTGGGCGAGGCTGTTGGCGCTTCCGTGGCCGAGCCAGTAGAGCATCGTGTTGCCGGCGTGCGGGGGCTCACTCGCGCCGCTCCAGGTGCCGAGCCGGTCTTCGACGGCCTGCCGGTGGCGCTCGTCGTCCGGGACCGTCCAGGTCTTGAGGCGTAGGCCGTAGGGGGCGAGCAGGTCGGCGACGGCCCGCACGTGCGTCTCGGTGTCCAGGTCGGGGTGGTGGCGGTAGGCGGTGAAGTTGACCGGAAACAGCTCGACCGCCCCCAGGCCGGTGCCGTCATCGCCGGCGGGCGCCCCTGCGTGCTGTGCGGACGTGAGGGGTGGGTCGGCCGGGGCGTCGGGGGCGGTCATGGCGGGGATCCGGGTTCAGGCGTCGGGCGGGCCGGCGAGGACGAGCTGGGTGAGGGGCACGTGGGCGCCGGTGTCGAGGACAACGCGGTACAGGTCCGGCGTGTCGGGGGTGAAGCGGGCTGACAGGGCGCCGTCGGTGCGGTCGGGGTCGCGCCTGAGGGTGAGGGGGTGGCCGGGGCGGCCGGTGGTGGCGCTGTGGACGGTCAGGCGCACGCCCGCCGGGGTGGCCAGGCCGGTGACGTGGAGGGCGAGCGCCTCGCCGACGGTCCCGCCGAGGTGGGGGGTTTCCAGGCCGGGCCCGTCGCCCTCGCCGGCGCCGGCGAGATGGGCGCCCTGCGGGCGTTCCAGGGCGGTACGGCGGATCTGTCGTAGGACCTCGTCGTGGCGCATCAGCATGCTGTGCTGGCCGAACACGTAGGTGACGGCCTCGGTGCCCAGGCGGGCGGACGGAACGTGGACGGTGCCGTCGCCGGAGGCGTCGCGCCGGACCGGGATACCGGTGTTCGGGTGGCGCAGGAGTTCGCGGTCGTCGCCGATGTCGAAGGAGTGCCGGCGGCCCACCGCGACCACGCGGCCGGCGCGCTCCATCTCGTCCAGCGCCTGCACGGTGGGCTGGGCCTCGCCGATGATCGCCCGGTGTCCGGGCAGGGTGAATCCGTGCTCGCGGTAGCGCGCGTGCTCGGCGAGGGAGCGCGCGGCCAGGTTCTCGTCGCCGCCGAACCGGGCGACGTCCCTGGGGGTGAGCCGGTCGACGTCGAGTCCTCGGTCAAGGCAGCGGTAGCCGGGCAGCAGGTCGTGGACGCCCGGGAGCGTCGCCGCCAGCGCCTGGAGGCGTCGCGCCAGCCAGCCGGGCTTCGACGAGGATTGCAGCAGGTTGAGCGTGAGGACGCAATTGGCCGAGCCGAGGAACGGGGTTCCGACGGTGATCACCGCCCGGGTGTCGGCGGCCAGCTCCGGGTCCTGCTCCAGGGCGGCCCGCACCACCAGCCCTCCCATGGAGTGGGCGGCGAACAGCAGCCTGGGCTGGCGCTCGCCCGCCGCGCGCCACTCGGGCCGGGCCGTCACCTGCTCCCGCCACCAGGTCAGGTGCGCGCGGGCCCGCCGGGCCAGGAGGGCCCCGTTGTAGGCGACGGCCAGGCGCCAGTCGTACGGGAACGGCAAGACCGCGTCCGGGGCCAGGGTGACGTTCTGCAGAGTCTTGCGCACGTCGGTGTAGGGCTCGATGCCCTTGAGGACGGGAAGCCACCACGGCACGGTCAGCAGCGCGGTGGCGCGGATGCGGGTCAGTGGGCCCCGCCGGGCGGTGGCGGCGTCGGCGGCCTGCTCCTGCGGTTCGGCGTGCAGCGCGTCCAGCAGCCCCGTGCCCGCCGGCCGGTCGGTGAGCACCTTCGGGTCCGCGCCCCACAGCGGACGGCCCGTCGCGGTGTCCTCAAGGACACTGCCCATGATTCCCGGCACCACGATGCAGGCGTCCCTAGTCCGGTCGTCGAAGACCCGTGGCATCCCGGTGTGCGGCACGACACCAAGGCGCCAGCTGGGTTCATCCCCCATAGCTCCCATGCCACTTGACGATAGTGGAGCACACTGGCTGGCGGCGTCGGCTTCGCTGGAAAGGGCCTCAGAGGGTGTTCTGCGAGTCTTGGGCGGTTCTCGTAGTCCTTGAAGGCAAGTTGTCCGGTTCCGGTACTTCATGGCGGGCCGTCGGCGCGGTGTGCTGACGGATGTGGGTGAGCGTCCTGCGTACCCGAACGACCTGTCGGATGAAGCCTGGGGGCTGATCCGGCCGGTCCTCACCGCGTGGAAGGCGAGGCATCCCTCGGTCAGCGGCCATGCGGGCCGGTACGAGATGCGGGAGATCGTTAACGCGATCCTCTACCAGGCCCGCACCGGATGCCAGTGGCGCTATCTGCCCCACGACCTGCCACCCAAGAGCGCGGTGTACTACTACTTCGGTACATGGCGTGACGACGGGACCGCCGAGACCATCCACGACCTGCTGCGCTGGCAGGTCCGCGAAAGCCGCAGGCGACACGAGGACCCCACCGCGGTCGTCCTGGACTCCCAGACCGTGCGGGCCTCGACGAACGCGCCGAAGGAGACGACCGGACTGGATCCCGGCAATAAGAGCCCGGGGCGCAAACGGGGCATCGCCACCGATGTACTCGGCCTGGTCATCGCCGCCGTCGTGGTCGCGGCGAGCGTCCACGACAACGCGATCGGCATCGCGCTGCTGGACAAGGTCGCCCAGAGCGCGCCGACCGTGACCAGGGCATGGGCGGACGCCGGGTTCAAGAACGCCGTGGTCGAGCACGGCGCCGCCCTTGGCATCGATGTGGAGATCGTCCGGCGTGATCCCGGCGCACGCGGGTTCACACCCGAGCCCAGACGGTGGGTGGTCGAGCAGACCCTGGGCACTCTCATGCTCCATCGCAGGCTCGCACGTGACTACGAGGCGAAGCCGGCCAGCTCGGTGGCGGCGATCCACTGGTCCATGACCGACGTGATGCTCCGGCGGCTCACCCGCGCCGCCACCTTGACCTGGCGTGACCCGCCACCGTGGCATCCGCCACCTGTGACCGGCAGGAGCATCGATGAGGGAACTCCTGGACAAAATCGAGTCCCGGCAGCGGCTCATCCGCGAGACAGTCGAACAACTGCGTGAGCGGATCGCCCGTCTCACCGAACAACTCGCGGCCGCCGAAGACACCTTGAAGCGTCTTGAGATCACCCGGGAGACCATCCTGGAACTGGCGGCCGAGACCGGCACAGAGCCGCCGGAGTCGCTGCCGCCCGGATACCGCGCGATCCTGGCGGTCATCGAGGCATCGGAGGAAGGACTCCGGGCCAAAGACGTCTGCCAGGCGATCGGCCTCGCCCCCGAGCCACGGCATATCGAAGGCACCCGCGCCAAGCTCAAACGCCTGGTCAGCCGCGGCATCCTCACCGAACCCGAGCCCGGCCTGTTTACCCTTACCAACCCGACACCGGCCACCCAGACCTGAACTCCGGCGAAGCCTCACAGAACACCCTCTCAGTGCCTTGGCCGCCTCGTGTGCGCACCACATGGCGGCCCGCAGTGCGACGAAGAGCATGCTGTAGAGGATCGATGCCGCCAGCATCGCGAAGATCGTGCTCTGGAGCGCGAGCAGCTGCTCGATGACGTGCGTTCGCTTCACGACCTTGACTTCGAGGACGAACACGGCGAAGCCGACCAACGTGCTCGCAAACACGGAGAAGCTGAATACCGGAAGCACCGCGTCGGCGGAGCGAACCTCCATCCGCAGCGCGGTCGAGATCCGCCGTCCGGACGCCACCGCGTCGAGTCGCCCTGCGCTTCTCTGGTGAGCTTGCGCGTGGCCGGCCCTCCGGATGCCGTGGTCGCTAACCGCCACCAGTGTCCCAGGCGTTGCCGCGCCGAGGCTGCTTCCGTTCCCGACACGTCGCCCTCCTCCGACACGGACCCCGCGTAGGCAGCGCGATCACACCGGCAGGTGCCAGACGGGTCCGTCCTCGTCGCCGAGCCAGACCCGTTGTCCGTCGCCGTCAACGGTGATGCCGAACCGCTCCTGGTGCGGTGCGCCCGCCGCCTGCCAGGTCTCGACCGCGTCCTCGACCTGGTCCCACAGGCGCAGCGGGCCGCGCTGGGTGACGATCCATCCGCCGTGGCCATCGGGTTGGGTGCGGGCTTGGGAGCCGGTGGCGTGGTCGATGAGGATCTGCTGGTCGCCGGCGTCGATGCGTTCGGCGGAGGGGGCGGCGAGTTGGGCGACCCAGGTGCCGGTCCAGGTGGTGATGGTGGCGGGGTCGACGCGAGTGGGGCGTCGGTCGCCGGGCAGCAGGGTGGGGTTCTGGCGCGGGAGGCGGTCGTGGGGGCGGGCGATCATGAAGCTGGTCCAGCCGGGCAGGAAGCGGCCGGTTGCCTCGCCGGGGTCGGTGACGGTCAGCAGGGCGAGGGCGTAGCCGTACTGCCAGCCGGAGAAGGTGACGAGGATCTTTCCGCCGGGCCTGACCTGGTGCAGCCAGGGGTAGGGCAGGGTGCGCACCGCGCAGGTGGCGATGAGCCGGTCGTACGGGGCGGCGGGCTTGTGGCCGGCGAGGCCGTCGCCGATGGCCAGGTGCGGGGTGTAGCCGGCGGCTTTGAGGGAGGTGGCGGCGCGTTCGGCGAGGTTGGGGTCGACTTCGATGCTGACGATGTTCTCGTCGCCGAGGCGGTGGGCGCCGAGCGCGGTGGAGTAGCCGGTGCCGGTGCCGATTTCCAGGATGCGGTGGCCGTCGTGCACGTCGAGTTGCTGCCACATGCGCAGGACCAGGGAGGGCAGGGTGGACGAGGAGGACGGGGATCCGGCGACCGGTTGGTCGGTGTCGGCGGGGTGGACGTGGCCGTCGAGCTGGGTGACGAGGGTCTGGTTGGTGTAGACGGCCTTCAGCCAGCCGTCGCCGTTCTCACGGACCGGTTCGTAGGAGGTGGGGAAGGAACCGGGGACTTCGCGGAAGTAGTCGCCGATGAAGGCCTCGCGCGGTACGGCCGTCGCGGCGGCGCGCCAGAGCGGGTCGGTGAGGCCTTCGTCGGCGGTGAGCTGCCGGACGAGGGCTGCGCGCAGGTCCGCGGCGGCTGCGGTGGTGGTCATGCGGCAGGGCCCTTCTGGAGCTGGTCGGCTATCGCCGTGGCGATGGCGTCGGTGGTCGGAGGCGGGAAGAACGCCCACTGCCCGTTGCTGTTGCATTCGAGGAAGTGCCAGCAGCCGTCGGTGGTGACGGCGAAGTCGAAGGCGCCGTAGACGAGCCGGAAGTGCTCCAGGTAGCGGGCCACGGACCGGCGCACGGGGGGTGGGACGTCGATCGGGGTGTGGGTGACCAGGTCCTGGCGGCGGCGCCAGTCCAGGTCGGGGCTGTCGATGCGGACGGCGAAGAGCTCGCGGCCCACCGCGGTCAGCCGTACGTCGTGGTCCTTGGCCAGGCGTGCCTGGAACAGGTGCGGGCAGGCGGCGACGGCGTCGGTGATCTCGTCCGGGGAGACCTCGGCGACCCAGGCCTGCACCGGCCGGCCGTCCTCATCCGTGTAGGGGGAGTTCCACAATGGCTTGTAGACCGCCCCGCCGGGCTGCTCGGCGCAGAAGGCGCGCGCCTGCTCGGGATCGGTGGTGACGATCGTGTCGGGGACGGCGAAGCCGGCCGCGAGCGCGGCGTCGAGCTGGGCGGGCTTGTGTTCGGCGGCCCGGATCCGCCAGGGGTGGTTCACGTAGCGGGCGCCGGGCAGCGAGGCGAGGACGCCACCGACTCCCCACTGGGCCTGGGCGCGGGCGAACTCGGCGTTCTGTCCGTCCATACCGGCCGGTGTGGCCCAGCCCGAGGGACGCCGGTACCAGACCGCGCGGACCCGGTCGAGGTCGAGGGCGCGGCTGGCGGTGGCGAGGGTGCCGCGTCGGCCGGCCGCGCTGTAGCGGGCGGTCAGCACGGCGCCCTGGTGGAGGTCGGCGCCGGGATCCGCGCGCACGACCGGCACCTGCCGTTCGGCCAGGATCCGTAGCACGATGTCGGCCGTCGGGTCGTAGGCGCAGGTCAGCACCAGGACCGCCGCCTGCCGGTCACCCGCCACGGTTCAGCTCTGGTCCTGGTCGTTGGACGTCACGGTGTCGACGTCGGTCGGCTGGGCCTGGCCACCGCTCTGCCCGTCCCCGCCACCGCCGCCGGTGCTCGTCGGGCCGGTCTGGTCCGTGCTGGTCCCGTGCTTGCCCAGCTCGACGGTGCGGCCCTGCTCGTCGTGGAAGACCGCGACCTGGGTGTCCGGGTCGATGACCGGTGTCAGGGCGGGCCAGGGCGGCGTGTCGGAGTACGGGCGCATCCGGGTGGTGCCCCACGGGGCGGTGACGGCGTTGGGCATCCTGATCTCTCCTGCACCTGATACGTGACGCTGGCGATGCGATTGGTGACCATCGGTCATCATGCCGGTCGGCGGGACCCGCTGGGTGGCGTTTTGCCGAACTGCCCTTCAGAGACGCCCCGGGCATGCCCCTGGGGGCGGCGATGGGCAGAGGGCGAGGACGGGTGTGCCAAGGAGTTCGAGCGGCCGACTGCTATGCGGCCGGCCAGCCGTGGTGCGCCAGGCCGCCGGGGTCGGTGAGGGTGTCGTGGATGCCGGCGGCGGGGTAGGGGATGAGGTCGTCGGGCAGGTCGTCCTCGGCGAACCAGCGCAGGTCCAGGCACTTCTCCGGTTCGCGGTTGACGGGCTCCCCCTCCCACGCGGTGGCGAGGCAGAACAGTCCGAGGCGCAGGGTCGCCGGGTCCTGGTGGTGCCGGCGGTGCGGCGGGGGCGGAGGTCGGTGTCGAGCTGGTGGAGGCGGTCGGCGGCGAGGGCCAGGGCGAGGGCGCGGCCGCGCATCGTCGCGGCGGCGGCGCGTACGGCCTGGCCGTAGGGGGTGGCGGTGTGGACGGTGTGTCCGGCCTCCCGCAGGGCGCGGGCGGTGGCGGCGACGGCAGTGGACTTGCCCAGGCCGCTGGGCCCGTCCACGGTGAGCAGCAGGCCGTTCACGCGGTCACCTCCCGGCGGGCCGCGGTGGTGCGCCCCACTACGTGCGAAGACGGTGTCGCCGAGTTTCAGCAGCACCTGGATGCTTGACTCTGGACGGTTGTCGGATACTGCCCGCGCGGGGGTGGACGCTGCGTCCGAGTGCGTGCCGCGTACGGTCAGCTCATGCACGAACAGCGAGACCAGGGACAGGTCGACGGCGAGGAGAACCGCGGGCACACCGCGCCTGCCGATGTCACCGACGCGAGCGCCAAGGCCGAAGCGGTGGTATTCGTCTGCGCGACGTGTGGTGTCCCACTGACGGGGCCGCTCACACGGCTGCCAGCGGTTCCCGAGGCACCGTTTTACGCGTGGTGGGACGCCGACGAACCCGGTCCATCGCCGGCGACCGTGCCGTCAGGCCACTATGCGGTCGAGACCGAGCCGTACGGCGCGCCCCTGGTCGTCGCCGACGTGCCCGGCCCAGTAATGCCGCGCCACGGCGTCCACTACAACGCGGACGGCAAGCCGCTGGTGTCGAAGGGCCCCCGAGGCAACTTCGTCATCAACCCGGACGACGCCCGCGGCCTCGAATTGCGGCACGCGTCCGCCGCCTGCTGCGGAGCGACCCCGAACGGCGGCATGAACCAGCGGTGCGCCTGTGGAACCCTTGTGGCGACCCTTTGCTCCGACTGCTGCCTGCCGTACGAACTTCACCTGTCAGCCGACCACGTCCGCGCCGTTCACACCTGAGGCCGACCCCCGCCTCTGCGCGGCCATCGTCGACCGCCCCACCTTCAACAGCACCGTCATCGAGACCGGCACCGACTCCTACCGCCTCGCCAGCACCCGCGCCCGAGCCGAACAGCAGCAGGCGGTCGGCTAACCCCGCTCCCACCTGGTCAGGCCCCCGGCCCACCTTGACGGACGTGTGCGGCAGGATGACGCCATGCCCCAGCAGACATTGCCCCCGTCGGAGTCATGGCGCTGGATCGATTCCTGGCTGGCGACGCACACTCCCTCCGGCCTGGCGTTGCTGAACCCGCCAGCAACACCCAGCGAACTTCAGGACGCCGAACAGACCCTCGGCATCCCGTTGCCCGGCGATCTCGCTGATTCCCTGCGGTGCCACAACGGGCTGAGCACCTGGGCGACCGTCCTGCCCGAGCAGTCTCCTCTGTCGGTGAGCGGCATCGTGGACCGCTGGCAGACCTGCATGGACATCGCGACCGAGAACGACGGTCTGACCACCCGCCCCTGGGACGACGAACCCTGGTGGCACCCGTTCTGGGTGCCCTGGGCCGAGAGCTCCGACGGCGGCTCACAGGTGATCGACCAGCGTCCCGGCCCGGACGAGGGGCGACTCGGCTGGGCCGGCCACGGCGGCGGGGGCGACTTCACCGACTCCTGGCCCGGCCTGGCAGGACTGCTTCACGCCGTCGCGCGAGCGTTCCACAGCGGTGGAGATGTCCGCGGACTGCACCCTTACCTCACCGCACAGGGCGAGCTGTGGTGGGACGAGGAGAACTGCCACGAGCTGGAAGGTCAGCCGCTGACACCCGCCCCGATCGGGCTGTCCTGACTGTTAGTCACAGACTCGAATCCACCCCCGCTGCTCTTACTTCTCACCGACACCGAGACGCGGTCACAGCACCTCGCGCTGCCAGCTCTCACCAACAATCGCTCTTCGTTCTCACCTACGCAGCCAAGCCGAGGATGAAGTACCCCTTCACGCCGATGCCCTTCTCCAGCAGGCGGCGGGCGACGGTGAGGGTCATCGCGGGGGTGATCCGCTTGTCCATGGCCTCCAGGACCCGGGCGGAGCCGGATTCGATGCCGAGTGCGACCTCGCGCAGTCCGTTGGCGCGCAGCCGTTCCAGGACGGTGTCGCTTTCGCGGTCGAGGACGTTGATGCGGCCGGTGGCGTCCCACACGTACCTCTCGCCGACGCGTTCGGCGGCGAAGGCGTCCAGGGCGGGGTGGATGACGCGGCGGGCGCCGAGGAAGAGGTCGTCCACCGCGCGGAAGGCGGTGCAGCCGAGGTCGGCGTGGAGCCGGTGCATCTCGGCGACGATGTTCTCGGGGGTGCGGGTGCGGATGCTGACCTCGGGGTTCATGGAGGCGGCGGCGCCGCAGAACCCGCGCTCGTAGGGGCAGCCGCGCGAGCACACCAGGTTGGCCTCGATGCGGCCGTCGGCCGCCCGGTGCGGGTCCTGGGTGAGGAAGCGGCGGTCGAGGGCGAGGGCGTTGATGTCGGGGGCGAGCCAGCGGGCGGTGTCGCCGCGTTGCGGGATGCCGCAGGCGGTGGTGCCGAGCAGGCGGTCGCGCCACATCACCTTCGGCAGTTCGCGGCGCCGGTGGAGGTCGCCGAGCAGGGCGGTGACCCGGGTCTCGCCCTCGCCGATCACCAGGGCCTCCAGGCGGGCGAAGCGTGGGTCGTCCAGGACGTGCCGCGGGTCGGCCTTGGCGTGGTGGCCGCCGGCCATCAGCGCGATCGCCGGGTCCAGGGCGGCGGCGATCCGCGCCGTCAGTTCGTAGGTCGGGGCGAGGAGGTTGAACGCGGCCCAGCGCGGCCGCAGCGCGTTGACGGTGTCGATGGTGCGCCGGACGCCGAGTCCGTGGGCCTCGGCGTCCAGGATCCCGACGTTGAAGCCGTGCGCGGCGGCGTGGGTGGCGATGTAGCCCATGCCGAGGACCGGCAGTGTGTAGTCGTTGACGCGCGGGCGCAGGCCGTAGTCGCGCAGCGGGGCGTTGACGAACAGGCAGTCGAGGGAGCGGTGCGGGTCGGCTCCGGCGACCAGGTCACGGGCGGTGCGGGTCTGTTCCTCCGAGCTGATCGGTGCGGGCATGGGCCCCCCAGGTGAGTGTCGACAGGGTGAGGGTGTGCAGGTGGCGCGGTTCTCCGCCGGCCAGGCGGTGCCAGTGCGCGCCGAACAGGGCCTCGGTCCTCTTCGGCTTGTCGGCGGCGGGCCAGGGGTGGTCGGGGGCGATGCGGGCGGCCCAGGTGCGGACCGCGAGGTCGGCGTGCGGGTACACGGAGAAGTCGCCGGTGAAGTCGGCGGCCGCCGCGGCCGCCGTCCAGGGCCCGATCCGCGGCACGGCGACGAGCACGGCGGCCAGGGCCGGCGCGTCGAGCTGTTCCCAGCGAGTGCGGTGCTCCTGGTAGGCGCCGGCGGCCGCGCGCAGGGCGGTGCGGTGGAACGTGGTGCCGACGGCGGCGAACTGTTCGTCGGTCAGGGCGAGGACAGTTTCGGGCGTTGGTGCGGTGCGGAGGGCTGGGTCGGTGCCCGGCAGAGCGGTGCCGTGGGTCGCGCACCAGCCGCGGTAGAGGCGGCGGGCCTGGTCGGCGCGGACGACCTGGCGCAGGACGGCGGTGGTGATCGCGTCCCACAGCCACGGGTTGGCCACGCGCACGCTCGGCCCGAGGCCGCGCAGGCCGGTGAGGAGTGCGGCCGGGACGGTGCCGGGCAGCGACGCCGGGTCGGTGGTGACGAGGGTGGGCTTGGTGTCCTCCGTGCCGTCCACGCAGGCCAGGTCGAGGCCGTCGGGGGTGAGGGTGGCCAGCCAGCGGCCGTCGGCGGTGCGCAGGGGGCGCTGCCGGTGGCCGGTGGTGGGGTTCTCCTGCCAGGCGGGGTGGTCGGTCGTCAGGACGGTGTGCACGGGACGCTCCTTGCCTCGGGTGCCGAAGTGGCCGCCCCAGCTTGCCAACTCCGGGCGGGTGCCGGGGCCGGTTCGGCCGGGGACGGTGGCCCGGGGTGCCGGGTCGGGTGCCGTTCAGAGGCGTCCGGGCAGGAGGTCGATCACGCCGGTGGCGGCGAGGCTTCGATAGAGCGCCTGATGCTCGGCGTCGGTCATCCGGCGCGAGTGCACCGAGGCCTCGCCGCCGGCGGGCACGGGCCAGGCGGAGACCGGCGGGATCAGGTCGGTGGCGGCGTGGGCGGCGGCGGTGTACGGGCCGCGCAGGACGAGGGTGGTGGTGCTGGGCAGCATGACGGCCCGGTGCACGAGGGTGGGCGCCAGGGTGTAGGCACTGCCGGGGAGCTCGGTGGTCGTGACGGCTGGGCGCAGGCCGCGGGAGCTGAACGGTCCGCCGGCGCAGCCGTCGGCGCGGCCGCCGGTGTGCAGGAAGACGGTGTGGAGGCAGCCGCCGGCCAGGACCCGGGCGGCGAACGGGTAGGCGTGGTCGTGCGGGAGCAGCTGGTTGCCGGGGCGCGGGTTGGCGTTGAGGCGGATCTCGTACCCGAGGTCGTCCGCCTTGGACAGGACGAGCCGGTCCAGTGGCGGGGTGGTATGGGAGGCCTCGTACCGTTCGGCGGAGAGGACGGTGGTGGTGACCAGGTAGGACAGGCGGCCGCGGTCGGCGGCGAGGCGGTGGAGGACGCCGGACTGGGCGTGGATACGCGGCAGGTCGGCCGTGCGCAGATCGGGGACGTCCTCCAGGCCGGGGCCGGCGGTCCGCCCCGCACCGGTCGGGCGGCTTCTGGTCAGACGGGTACGGGCGTCGTCGGCGGCGGCCCGGTACTCGCCGGGGTTCAGCCGTACGGTGCCCGGAACGTCGACCGGGACGTGGGACGCGACGAGCTGCGCACTGTCGGGGCAGCCCGTGAGCCGGGTCGTGGCACCGGTGTGGAGGAGGCAGAGCTGACCGGCGTCCAGGGTGCGCAGGTACTGCGGCCGGTCGTGGTCGACGTCGTCCCGGTCGCGGTAGAGGGCGAGGTCCAGGACGCCGACGAGCGGGAGGACGGTGGCGGCTCGGTCGGCGGGCCGGGGCTCGGCGGCGGCGGTGCCGTCGGGCAGGCGCAGGTGGATCGCCGGGTGGCCGTCGCGGGGCGCGGCGAGCAGGAGCATGGTGTGGCCGGCGGCGGTGTGGGAGCCGGCGGCGAGGGCAAGGGGGTCGGCTTGGTCGAGCAGGTGCAGGGCCAGCTCGGTGGCGGGGGCGAGCCAGGCGTCGGTGACCAGCTGCTCGGGGTGGGCGGTCAGGGTGTTCGGGTCCAGGTCGGCCAAGCCGGCGAGGTTGGCGAGGTCGGTGCTCTGCGACGGGGCCATGGGCATGGTGGTGGTGTCCTCGTGTTCAGTGGGTGGCCGGCCGATGGGGGCTCTGCCCGGCGGGTTCGGGCTCAGGCTCGGGCAGGACAGCCCGGGCGCGTTCGCGGGCGGTGCCCCGGCGTTCGGTCAGGGCGTTGACGGCGGCCGCGACCTCGATCGCGTTCAGGTCGGTGACCAGGTGACTCAAGGCCAGGGCCTCGGGCTCGGTGATCTCCTCGGTGACGTGGTGGCCGCACCGCACGACCCGGGGCTCGTGGACTTCCGGCAGCGGGAGGGCGTTCGCGCGGGCGGCCGTCATCGCGGTCCCCAGTTCCACGGGGCGGGGTGGGCGCCGCGCAGGCACGCGAGGCGGTGGGCAGCCTGCCGGCGGGCGCCGGGGTCGAGCCGGGCGCGGCGGACCGTGTCCATGACCGCGGTGAGGACGACGGTGTCGCGTACGGTCTGGTAGCCGGACCAGGCGCCGATGTAGGGGTGGGCCACGGCGTGGTCTTCGCATTCGTAGGAGAGGTAGGTGTCGGCGTAGGTCCGGTGGTCCTGACGCGGGCCGGCGAGCAGTTCGGAGCGCCAGCGGGCGGCTACGAGGTCCCACTCGCGGTGGCCGCGGGTCAGCGGGCGGCGCAGGAGGAGTCCGACGTGGGTGCCGTCGTCGTGGACGGGGACCATGCCGAGGGCTCCGAGGACGACGGTGTCCGGGGTTGGCCAGTCGAGGTAGCCCCACTCCTCGCGCAGCTGGGCCGCGCGTTCGCGCAGGAACCGGCGGGCGGTCTCGTCCAGCGGGGTGTCGTCCAGGCCGTCCAGCAGGGAGGCGAACGGGTCGTGCTCCCGCAGCCAGGACGCCGTCCCGGGGTCGATGCGGTGGGTGAGGGCGGTCACCCACGCGGACAGGGACGTGTCGGTGCTCGGCCTCCCGGGGTTCTGCCAGAAGGTCACGGCCCGGCCGTCGGCGGCCGCGCGGACCTCGGTGTAGTACGGGCGGACGACGGGCAGCCGGTGCTGCCGGAGGAACTGCGCACCTCTGACCAGGGCCCAGGCCTCGTCCAGGTCGGGGTGGACGATGGCGAGTGCACGGGAGTCGGGCAGCGACCACAGGTGGTTCGGGCTGTCGCTGACCAGCTCGGCCTTCGCGGGGTCGTCGCCGGTGGCCACGCAGGCCTGCGTCAGGGCCTCGTAGGAGGCCGCGATGTCCAGTCTGCGGGCGGGGCTGACGGTCTTGAGCAGCGTCTTGGTGCGGGTTCCGACGCTCACGGCACAGTCCTCGAATACGAACGAATCGGATGGATGGGGGGAGGGGACTCTGCCCAGGGACGGTTCGGCCCCTGTGTGGACCCGGCCGGGTTCTCACGGCCGGGCCCGCACACCGGGTGGCACCGTCTGCGGGAACGGCGCCATCCAGAGCCGCAGGGCCCACCCCTCATGCGGGGCCCTGCGGGTGTCCGGGCCTGCACTCTCCCGGTTGCAGTGAGGAACGTGGCCTTGGACGCGGTGAGCGTGCGCGCCCCATGCAGGCGGGGCGGTGCTCTTCCGCCACCCGCCGCCGCGGCGTTCCCGGGGCGGGTGTTCCGGAGTCCGGTGGCAACACGTGCCACCGGAGGCCTACGAGGCGCCGGTCACGCCGGTATTCGGTCGGGCGCCGGCTGCCCAGGCGGCCGGCCCACGGCGGGCCGAGGCCGGAACTCCCGCACGAGTGCGTCCGCGCGTGGCGCCGCGACCCGCAGGCTGACCTGCTCGCCCACGGCGGCCGCCGGACGCACCTGCTCGGGAAGCCCGATCTCCGCCCAGATCTCCTTGCCGCCCTGGGGGAGCTCCTCGACGCCGAAGCGGGACACGACCGCCGTGACCAGCATCAGCCCGCGTCCGCAGGTCGCCTCGTTGGTGGCCGACCGGTACTCGGGGCGGCCGAGCCCCGGGTCGGTCACGGACACCCGCAGCACACCCGTGTCGTATCGCAGGCAGGCGGTCAGCATCACGTCCGGCCGCTCGCCGCCACAGCCGTGCACGACGGCGTTCGTGCCGAGTTCGCTCAGCACGAGCTGCACGTCGTCCAGCACGGCGTCCTGCTGACGACCGTCCAGGCCGAGCGTCGGCAGCACCGTCCTCGCCCAGCGGCGGATGGCACCGATCTGCGCCAGCTCGGCGGGGAAGGCGGTGGTACGGGAACTTCGAAGAGGGGACGGGAACATCGGCGAACTCCGGAGTGAGGAACCCTGAGCGGTCATCGGCCGGCGGGCATGGGACTCGTGCTGCTGGAAGCTGTCTCCAAGAGAGGAGCCGATGACCAGTCAACTCCGCTTCTCGTTCGAGTGGATCGGCTAGGAGGCATGGCTGTTTTTAGGACATGGCTCAGAAATATGGCGACTATGGTCGGACACGTTCAGCACGCGTCCGGGGGACGGCGAGGATGACCATGCGCGACGATGTGGAGACCATCGGCCCGCTGCTTCGGAGACTGCGGGAAGCCACCGGCCGTACGCAGGAGGAGTTGGCCAGCGATCTGTCGAAGCGCCGGAGTTACCCGCTGGAACAGGGAATGGTGTCCCGCTGGGAGACTGAGAAGGCCCTACCCGACCCGACGTCCCAGCAGCTTCTCGCTGCTGAGTACGACGTACCGGTGGAGGAACTGCGCAAGGCGGTTGTCGCGGCCCGACGGATCAGGCGGTACAAGAAGCAGGCGGCAAAGGAGTTGGACGTGAATCGGCGAGAGTTCATGGCAGCGGGAGCCGGGATCGCGGTGATACCCGCGATCAACTACCTCGACTTTGGGCGGAGGCTGGGAACAGATGTGCCCCGGCAGTTGCGCGCGCGTACCGCACGGCTGCGGCGACTGGACGACTTCATGGGTGGTGGGGACACCTACGCCATGTACTGCAAGGAGCTCAAGGACACGATCCGCCTGGTCGACGAAGGCGCCTACAGCGAGATTACCGGGACCGGCCTGCGGAGTGTCATCGCTGAACAAGCCCAGCTCGCCGGGTGGGCAGCGTTCGACGCTGGCCGCTACGGCAAAGCGCGCTCGCACTACCTGACCGCGATGACAGCAGCTCAGGCCGCCGGGGACAGCTCGCTGGCGGGAAACTCCTACGCCTTTCTCGCCTACCTAGAGTGGACCACCGGAGGCGGTTCCGGGATCGAGTTCGCGGCTGCGGCCTGCGAGACGGCCGGCCGCGACGCCTCACCGGCGGTGCGGGCCCTGCTGTGGGACCGCCTAGCCTGGCAGCACGCCACCAACGGCAATTCCAACGCCACCGAGCGCGCTCTCGCTGCCGCCGGAGAAGCCATCCACGAGGAGGCCGACCGGCCGGAGCCGGACTGGGTGTACTGGGTCGACTTGGACGAAATCTCCATCATGACCGGCCGGTGTTGGGCCGAGCTCCACCGGCCGCTGCGGGCAATCCCCGCACTGGAGTCAGCGTTGTCCCGCTACGACGACACCATGGCCCGCGACAAGGCGCTCTACCTGTCCTGGCTGGCCTCGGCATACCTGGACGCGGGAGAGATCGAGCACTCCGTCGCGATCACCAACAAGATCCTCGACCTTTCCCAAGGGCTCGCCTCGGCCCGGCCGGCCGGGCGCTCCCGCATTCTCCTCAACCGACTTCAGCAGCACCGCCAGCTCTCACCGGTCGCTGAACTCCTGGAACGCAGCGGGGCGCCCCTGGAAGACTGATGAAGATCTTGGTGTGGTCCGGGCTGCCACTGTCAGCCGGTAGCGCGGATCTGCCACACGACCTAGCCGCCCGCAGGTCGCGTCGCCCGGGTGATCCAGTCCAGGTAGGGCTGTGGCCCAGACAGGATCGGCACCGCGATCACCTCCGGGTTGTCGTACGGATGCTCCGCAACGACATGCGCCTCCAACTCGGCTACCCGGTCATCCGTTGTACGGAAGGTCACCTGCCACTCGATGCCCTCGCACACCGCTCCAAGGTGTCGGTAGGTCGTGGCGACCGGCCCGGTGACCTGCCCTGAGGCAGCCAAGCCGGCATCGACCGCGGACCGGGACAGTCTGGCGCCAGCAGCGTCGCTGTCGACCGTGGTGATCATGATCAAGAAGTCAGCCATATCCGCGACACTACTCGGCACCCGGAGGGCCGCGAGAGTGCGCGCGTCAACTGGTCGAACCTACCCGCGTTTCTGCGGCGCCGCACTGTTGGTCGGCGACCTCGACCAGTCGATCTTCGCACCGGTGCCGGCCCTGATGGCCGGCGTCCTGGCTCGGGGGCAGGGAGTCCTGGACGAGCGGCCCGCCCCGAGTTCCGTCCTCTGACGCGAAGGCGAAGACCCTCGGCGACGAGCCGGGGTCGAGACGGAACGGCGCCCGGTCCCGGCTGCAGCCGCCGCAACGGGCTGTTGCCCGGTGACGCCGCCGGGTCGCGCAGGAATCCGATGCCGTGGTGCCCCGGCGCCGCCGCCAGGACAGCGGAGCCGGGGCACCACGGGTGGGTCAGTTGCTGGTCGTCAGCAGCCGGTTGGCCAGGGCGTCGGCGAGGCGGTAGGCCTCGTCGGCCGAGAGGGTACGGCAGATGGCGTCCGCCAGCTCCTCCACGTTGTGCCAGTCGACGCTACCGAGCTCCGCCTGCGGGGCGGCCGACGACTGCTCGTCCACCGGGGCCACGGCCCGCTGCTCCGGCATCGGGAGCGGCTCGGAATTTTCCGCGGAAAATCGCTCGGTGCTCCGGATGGGCTCGGTGTTCGCGACCGGGTTGTGGGGCGCGGGCTCCGGCCGAGGGGTGACAGGAGCCGGGGCCTTCACAGTGGCCGGTGCCGTCTCCGCTGCCGCTGCCGCAGCCGACTGGGCCGGCGATGCGGTGGCGGGCGTCGCGGCGGGTTGCGGCGCGGGAGCCTCAGCAGGCGCCTTGGCGGCGGCCTTGGCCTCCAGCTTCGCGGCGCGCCTGGCGGCCACGGCGTCGGCGTCGGCCTGGAGCAGTTGCTCCAGTTCCGCGGTCTGCCCGGCCAGGGACATCGCCTCGATGCCCTTCACCGACCCGAGCCGGCGGGCGACGTTGATGGAGACGCCCTCCTCGCCGCGAGCCTTGGCCCGCACCTGGCGCTGCAGCTCGGGGTGGAGCTTCAGCAGGTTCTTGCGGTGCGAGATCCAGCTCTGGGACCAGCCCTCCGCCTCGGCGGCCTCCTTGGCGGTCGGGTACTGCGCCACGATGAGAAGGACCGCATTGGCCTCCTCGATCGGGTCGAAGTCCTTGCGCGCCATGTTCTCGTCGAGCGCGGCCCGCAGCAGGGTCGCCTTGGACTCCGCCACCGAGTCGTCTACGACCACGAGCAGCTGCTCGCGCCCGTACAGCTCCGCGGCGGCCCGCCGGCGGTTGCCGTTGACGATGACAACGTCCTGTGCGCCCGCGCTCAGCGTCTGCCGGTCCTCCGGCCACAGCCGAAGGTAGGCGGTCGGGGTGACGGCGAGGCAGCTCTGCAGCTGGCGGTCCTTGATGCTCGCCAGGTCGGAGAGGTCGCCCAGCTCGTCACGGGGGTTGCGCGGGTTGGGGAGGCAGCTGGCGGTGGGGATCCACTTGGCCACCGGGGCGTCGTTGGCGCTGTCCACACCCGGAGCGTCGACGACCGGGTCGGTGGCCATCGAGGCGAAGGAAACACGACGGCCTGCCATCAGCGGCCCCCGTAACCGAGCTCGAGGGACAGGCGGAAGAAGTCCTCGCGGGCCCGGTAGGCGGTGCCGCTCTCCTTGTACTGGGTGACGACCGTTCCCTCGGCCACCGCCCGCGAGTGGATCTTGTAGCGGCGCAGGACGGTCTTGGCGCGGGGCCACCCCTTCGCCGTGATGTACGCCTCGGTGTCCTCCAGGTCGGCGCGGCCGTCCCGGGGGTCCCAGTTGTTGACGACGATCCGGAAGGGGATGTCCATCGGCTCGATGACCTTCTGGATCGTCCGGGCCGTCGGGTCGAAGCACAGCGGCTCGGTGATCATCGGGACCAGGACGTCGTCCGCGATCTCCAGCGCCCTGCGCAGGATCTCCTCGTCCGCCAGGGTGCCTGGCGTGTCAATGAAGATGTGCTGGTACTCGTCCTTCTCGCCGAGGACGTCGAAGGTGCACGCCGCGAGGTTGACCGTGGTGGTGGTCTTGCCCACGCCGCCCTTCTGGTTGGCGATGACGTGGATCTTCGCGCCAGTGTTCTTCAGGTGGATCAGCTGCTCGGCGTGGTCGTGTGCAGCCATGAAGTCGAAGGGCAGGTTGTCACCCACCCGCTCGGCCCAGACGACGGCGGACCCCTGGGGGTCGGTGGACACGACAAGCACGGATGGCTTCATGATGTTCCGTTCTCTCCGTGGGCTTCCCGGGCCGACTGCCCGGTACTGCGGATGCCCGCCGCTCAAAGCCGTGGTCGGCGGACAGGGAACAGCATTCCAGATGATCAGCCCGGAGCCTGACACGACCCGCGTGTCATGGAGCACAAAAGGGTTGGATCGCGGTGGCCGGACTTCCGGAGAACCGTCCTTCTTCCCTGAGATGGCGTCCAATCTCCAGGGTCTTCACCTGCGGTGATGCATGTTTGACGGAGGGGGGAATTTGTGAGCACTGGTCATTCGCATGGGAGGGCGCGTCGTGCGCGTGCCGGCTTTTGCGACGCAGGCCGACTGTCGTGGCACGGTGGTTCCCGCCCGGAGCCGGCCACCGGGTGACGGCCGGCTCCGGGCCCGAACTGGGCAGGGTGAACGACGGTGGTGCCCAGTCGACTGCGCCACCTCGGAGCAGCACGGGACGCGCGACGGTGATCCCGTGATCCCGCTGCTCGAGGTGCTCCCCCGTGCGGGTGACGTGGCGGAGCGGTGCACCAAGGGTCGGCCAACCGAGGAAGTAGCCCTGCTCGGTTGAGAGAACGGAGCGCCAGGTTGGACCCCGCATAGACGGGGCTGTGGACTCGAACTGAATTAATTGGCGTACTCTGAGCCAAATCACAGCAGGTCAGAAAGTGTCGGCCCCGCACGCGCGGGGATGGCTCCGCTCCGAGGACGACCACCAGGGCGGCCGGGGCGTCGGCCCCGCACGCGCGGGGGCGGCTTCCATGACGAGCCGGCGTGGTCCTCGGCGGCGGCAGGCTGAACGGCCCGGCCGAAACCAGCGCCCACTGGCTCCACAAGCTTCGACTGGGCATGGTTCCGAGCCCGACTCCTGAAGGCCTCCGCCGCAGGACACGGCGTGCCGCCGAAGGCGAACCGGTGCTAGCAGCCTGTCACGAGGCCGGCTGAACGGCGTAGTCTCTCCGGATCGGGTCAGGTCGGATCCGAACATCACACCAGAACAGCCGAGAACGGGGATCGGAAGTGCGCCGTCATGCGCTGGTGGTCGGCGTGGGAGGCGCGGCCGCGAGCCTCACGGACGAGTCGCCTCCGAACTGGCCGCCGCTCGCCTACGCGGCTCCCTACGCGCAACGGTTGCGCGAGGTCCTGGGCAAGCAGTACTCCTACGTCCTCCTGGAGCCCGACCCGGATCCCGCGTTCACCGCGGTCGCGCTCAGTGACGCGCTGACGGCAGCGGTCAAGAGCGGGGCCGACTTCATCGTCATCCACCTGCTCGGGCACGGGGCGCCCACCCGCAACAGTCACGGGCTCCAGGTCGTCGGAGGTGACGGTGAGCTCACCGAGGCACTCTCCCGCTGGGTCGACCTGGCTGAGAACCTGACGACGGGAGGGGACAGCGAGCCCGCCGTCCTGCTCGTGCTCGACCTCTGCCACTCCGGCACGGTGGTGACCGAGCACCTGCGGTCGCTGGTCCGGCCGGAACATCGGCGGGTATGGGTGCTGGCGGCCTGTCAGTCCGACCAGTCGGCCTACGACGGCCGCTTGAGCCTGGCGTTCGACGAAGTGCTCCGGGGCTTCGCCTCAGGCGCCCTGAAACTCGACGAGTCGCACGAGCACATACCGATCGACCGCCTCTGCCGCGAAGTGGCCCTCCACGTCGAGGACCAGGGTGCGGGTTCCTACTCCCAAGCCGTGGAGCGCCCGCTCGTCGCGCTCGGTACCGACCTGTCCCACCTCCGGTTCTTCCCCAACCCGCGCTACGAGCCCGGCGGTCCGCGCGGCCGCGTCGGCGTCGACCCGGCGGTTTTCGCCTTCCTCGACGAGGTGGCCGACGCTCGCCATTTCGTGGGGCGGGCGCATGGAGGCAACGGCGCCGCCGCCGAGAGCGGTCTGTCGACCTTCACCGGCCGAAGTGCCGAGCTGCGCGAACTCACGGCATGGGCGGAGGGTGAGGGCCCCCCGGTGCGGATCGTCACAGGGGCGCCCGGGGCGGGCAAGTCCACGCTGGTCGGCATCCTCGCCTGCACCGCGCATCCCCTGCTGCGCGAGGCCACGGAGTGGTTGTGGAGACCGTCGGCCGGCGACCTTCCCGACGCCGTCGAAGGGCTTGCCGTCGTCCACGCGCGACGGCGGACCGTCGCCAGGATCCTTTCCTCCCTCGCAGCCCAGTGGAACCTGGAACCAGCAGACCCCACGACCACGTGGACCACGGACCGGCTGGTGGCCGCGTTGCGCACCAGAGCCGAACCTCCCCACCTGATCGTGGACGCCGTGGACGAGGCCGAGAATCCCGCTGACCTCGTCACCGCCCTGCTGCTGCCCCTGCTGTCGATCGAACGCGCGGACATGAAGCCGCTGTGCCGGGTGCTGATCGCCACCCGTCGCGAGGAGAGCCTTCGGCACCTCTTCGAGGTCACCGCCCGGTACTGCGATCCGATCGACCTGGACCATGTCCCCCCGGCCCGGCTGCGCAAGGACCTCGTGAACTTCGTCAGCCGCGTGCTGCGCCCCATGGCGGACGAGCCCGCGTGGTGTTCCCTGTCCGCGGCCGAGAGCCTCGGCAGGGCGATGGCGGACACGCTGCTCACCGGCACACGGGAGTACGGTGAGTTCCTCGTCGCCGGCCTCTACCTCCGCCTGCTGCGGGACCAGGCCGCGCCCCCGGTCGACGTGGCCGAAGCCGAGGCCTTGGGCCGGGACGTCCCCCGTACCCTCGGTGCGGTCCTCGACCTCGACCTGGAGGTCCTCGCCCGGCCCGGACTTCGCGAACTCCTGGCCGCGTTGGCGTGGGCCGAAGGCGACGGGATGCCTGAGGAACTGCTGGTCCGTGTCGCGGACATCGCGTCGGCTGGAGGGAGCGACGAGCGGGCGGACGCGGCGGAACTCCTTCAGATCGCGCGCTTCTACGTGCGCCGGAACGTCGACCGTGAAGGAACGCCGGTGTACCGCCTCTTCCACCAGGGGCTCGCCGACGAACTGCGCGGCCGGCCCGGTCTCGACGCGGCGACGGTCTGGGAGCGGCTCGTGGCCACGGTACGGCCGGCCGGTGCCCGGCAGGGCCGCTGGTCGACCGCCGTGCCGTACCTGCTGAGCCATGCCGCCCGTCACAGCGCCTCCGCCGGCAGGCTCGACGAGCTGCTCGAGGACGCCGAATTCCTCGTCCACGCGGATCCGGCCCCGCTGGTGAACGAGCTGTACCACGGTGAACGGAGCCCGCGCGCTGCCGTCTATCTGACGTCCTACGGAGCCCACTACGACGGGCCGCCCGACCAGCGGCGGACAGTTCTCGCCATCGACGCGGCCCGGCACCAGCAGTGGCAGCTGAGTTCCGAGCTGTCACGGGACACGGCGTGGAGGATCCGTTGGACGGCCGGACGCGATCTGCACCCCGGCCTGCTGAGGACGCTCACCGGGCATCGCGGCGAGATCTCGGACATGACGACGCTCGTGATCCAGGAGCGGCCCCATGCCCTGACGGCCGGACGGGACGGTACGGCGCGCCTGTGGGACCTGGATTCGGCCGAGACGACACACGAACTGGCCGGTCACGGCTCGCCGGTGAACTGCGTCGCGGTTGTGGAGGCGGACGGTGCGCACATCGCGGTGACGGGATGTGAGGACGGAGTCCTGAGGGGCTGGGACCTGACGACGGGACGTCGCCTCTGGACGAGGCAGGCCCACACGGGTCCGATCCGGTCCATGGTGGCCATGCCCTACGGCGGGGCGTCGGCGTTTGCCACCGCAGGGAGGGACAAGGTCATCCGCTTCTGGCGCCCGTCCTCGGGGGACCTGCTGTCCGACATCCGGATGCAATCACTCCACGCGCCCCCCATCAGCGGTGAGGTGTGGCAGCTCTCCCATGTCGTGGTCCCCGGACGGGGCGACTGCGTCGCCGTCTGCTACGACGATTGGCTTTCGGTGCTCACGGTGCACGGTGAGGAACTGGGAGACGAGGACCTGCTGCTCACCGTGCCGGAACGGCCGACGCGAGTGCGGTACATCGAGCGCGGATCCGATCTCGAACCGGTTTCGGGTGACCGTGACGGCATGGTCTTGATCGGGTACGAGCTCCTGGACGAAGCGCACGCCGATGCCATCACGGACCTCGCCCGTGTCTCCTTGGAGGGCTCCGCCTTCGTCGTCAGCGCGAGCGCGGACGGAACCGCCCGACTGATCGAGACGCGTGAGCCGTGGCGCGCGCGTCAGGTGGCCAGTCACACGACGAAGATCACTCGCGTGGCAGTGGTTCCCGACCCCGACGGCATGCGACTCCTCACCGCGAGCGAGGGCGGTACCGTCCGGATCTGGGACTTGACGGCCGAGACGACCCAGCAGCGGTACTCCGGGCACGTCCACACCGTCACCGCGCTGCTGGCCCTGCCGGGAGGCCGACTGGTCTCGTGCGGCGCTGACGGGACCTTGGCGTTGTGGGACACCGAGACCGGGGAGAGGCGGCAGGTCTCCCTCCACGTTGATCACGACGGCCACCTGATATCGGATGAGGCGACCGGCGTCGCACTGCTGGAGGACGGAGAGCACCCGCGGATCGTCGCCTCCTGCGCCAGGGAGGACTTCGCGCTGTGGGACACGAGCGTCGCGGAGGAGACGCTCGAGGGACGGGTCGACGGTTCCCTGCCCGGTACCGACGCCATCGTCTCGGTTGTGATCGACGGCGTGCCCCACATCGCGTGCGCGGGCCCGACCGTCAAGCTCTACAGCCTCGATCGTGTGGACTACCTGGCCGCCTGGCCCCATGGCCACGGAGACTGGCCGAGCGCACCCACCGGCGAACGCGAGCTGGACCTGCCCGGAGACGTGGCCTGCATGGCCGCCTCGGCCGGCCACATCGTCGCCGGGTACCGCTCGGGTGTCGTCCGATCGGCACCGCTGCGAGGTTCGTCCGGAGGACGCGAGCTCACCCGGCACCCCACTGCCGTCTGGGCGGTGGCCACGGTCGAACTCGACGGGCAGCTCCACGCCATCAGCGGGGACCACGCGGGAGCGCTCCGCCTGACGGCGTTCGACGGCACCTCGCAGGTTGACCTCGTCGGACACACCCGTGCGGTCTTCACCGTCGTACCGGTCACGTTCCAGGGCCGAGCACACGTCCTCACCGGCGGCATGGACCGTTCGATGCGACTGTGGGACCTGACGACCGGTCGGCAACGCGACGTCTTTTGGTTCCCCGACACCGTGTTCGCCATCGCCGTGGCCGAGGACGGCACCGTCTTCGCAGGCGTGGGCCCGGACATCGTCCGCCTGGAGCCGACCGATCACCTGTCCCCGCTGCGGCCCTGGACGGCCGCGGTACGAGAAACGAGGACCGCATGACCGCCATCGTCGGAGTGCACGGCGTCGGGCACTACGCGGCCGGCCACTCCCCCGTGGACGTCGTCTCTGCCCGCTCGACGCTCTGGACCGGGGACCTCGCCGCCGGACTCGGCGTCGCCCCCGAGCGGATATCACTGACCTACGCCTACTACGCCCACCACCTGCACCGCGACCGGCCGGTCGCGCAAGGGGCGGCGGACGCTCTCGAACAGCTTGTGCGCGAGCACCCGGAGGCGGTCACCGGGATCACGGACTGGGCGGAATCGTTGGACGAGTCCCTGGGCCTGGGGCTGCCGGCGGTCACGGCGCAGGGACGTCTGGCCGTGCCTCTGCGGCAGCTCGTGTCGGTCATCGCCGAGCGCCTCAGCCTCGACGGCCGGCTGACCCGGGCCTTCATCGGCCTGTTCTTCCGGGACGTCGCCCTCTACCTCGGGCAGCGGGACGATGCCACCCGTATCGCCGCCCGCGACGAGGTGGCCGCCGTCATCGCGTCGGCAGGGGCACGGGTCGTGATCGCCCACTCGCTCGGGAGCGTGGTCGCCTACGAGGCCCTGCACGCGCACCCCGAACTCGAGGTCGACCTCCTCCTGACCCTTGGCTCGCCGCTGGGGCTTCCCCACGGGGTCTTCGACCGGCTGTCACCGACGCCTGTCGACGGCACCGGGCAGCGACCGGGAGGGGTCCGCCGTTGGGTCAACCTCTGCGACCACGGCGACATCGTCGCGATCCCCCGACCGCTGAAACGACGCTTCCCCACCGTGGACCTCGACCTGGTCGACAGCATCGCCCCGTTCGACTTCCACAAGGTGGCGCCGTACCTCCGGTCGGCCGCGGTGGCTGCGACCATCGCCCCGTTCCTGGGCGGGGGCGGCTCGTCGAGCTGACGAGCGCCGTCGCACGCTGAGGGAAGGAGCGGCCGCCGCCTACGGATTCGGTCTCCTCCCCGCCGACGTCGCCTGGGGCGGGAGCCAGTCCCCTGCCCCTCCGCTCGCCTGTCCCTCCCCTGTCGCCTTCCCACCGGGGGCGGTCAGCCGGGCTACAGAGGTGGTGCGTTCCGTCCCTCCAGTCGGCCGGTGCGGGCGGTCGCCCAGGGGTTCTGCTTCCGGACCCGGATCCGGCGGAAGTAGCGGCGCATCGCGGCGGAGTCCTTGCGCCAGTCACCCATTTCGGCGATCTGGTCCTCGGGAACGTCGGCCTCGCGCAGCGCGGAGGCCCCGCCGGCCCGGAGGCCGTGTGCGGTGACGGCCTTGGCGGTGGCCTCGTGCAGGAGCGCGTTGTATCCGGACTCGACGCGCTGCTGTTCCGAGAGGTCGGCCACGTGCTGATACGCCTTCCGGGCACGGGACTTGACGATGGTGTTGACTGCGTCGCCGGACAGGTAGGAGAGCTCCACCCACTCCTCGACGGCGATCTCGTGGTCCGCCTTCGGCTGCCCGTCCCGGTGCTTCGGCCGGGTCTGCGGGGTGAGCCGGACCTGGAGGCGGCCGGCCTTGTCGAGCGCGCGGAAGAGGGCCTGGTCGAGCGGCATGCGGACGGTGCGGGCGTACTCCAGCCAGGCGCGCAGGCGACGTACCGGGCACAGGTGCGGGGCGTCGTCGCGGGCCGGGATCCAGGCTTCGAAGACCGAGCCGTCCTTGCGGGTCTTGCGGGCGACGAGGCGGACGGCGATGCCGTCGGGGTGCAGTTCGGCGTGCACGGGTACCAGGTGGGCGAGCTCGATGCGGCGGCTGAGCAGGTGCCAGCCCATCGTGAGCATGGCGGCGTCGCGTCGGCCGATGCCCTGGCGGTGGTCCCGGTCGCAGTCGGCGACCATCTCCTCCAGGTCGGCCTCCAGGATCGCGGGCGACTGCCTCTCGGTCTTGGTCGCGGACCACTTCCTGCGGAAGGCGGCGATCATCCTGCTGGTCTGGATGGTCCCCGGCCGGGTGTTCCCGGGAGTCTCCCGCTCCTGCCAGGTGACCACGGTGCTGTGGTAGTCGGAGACCGTGTTGGGGTCGTAGACGTCGCTGAGGATCATCCACCCGACGTACTCGATCAGCGTCGCCGTGGTGCACGGCAGTGCGACCCGTCCGCGCTCGGCGCACCAGCGTTGGAACACCCGGATCCGGGCCTGGCGGTTGCGCTCGGTGTTGGGCACCGTCGACTCGCCGAGGAGCTGCGCGATCTCCTCGCTGATGACGAAGTCCCCGGCCGCGTACTCGGGCGCGGTGAACTCGGCCGGCAGCGGCCGGCCTGCGACCAGCACGGTGTCACGGTCGAAGCCGCCGATGTCGATCCCGTGCCCGCCGGAGCGGGCGGCGGGCAGTCGCTGGTCGTCGCTGTCGACGAACTCGGCTTCCACGACGTCGAGTTCGTCGCTCATGCCTGCCCGCCGTGGAGGTGGTGCCACTGCCGTCCGAGCTGTGCGGATCCGTGGGTGGCGGGCCCAGCGGGCGCGCCGGGTGTGGGTTCGGTACTCAACTCGGCTCTCCTGCGCGCACGGGCTGCTGACGGAGGAAGCCTCTCACAGCAGTTGCCTCGTATATTGCCAGATATACGAGGCTAACGATCGTTAACGCGCGACGGAAGGTCAGGCGGGGGTGTAGAGGCCCGCTCGCTCCGCCCGAGTACCTACAAACGTTTGTAGGTGGTGGCCGGCCCCGGCCGAGGGCGGCGGCAAGGCCTCCTCACGTGAGTAGGAGGGGTCTTGGTCAGGCGGAGGTTCGCTGCTGGGAACGTTCCTAGGTGGTCCTTCCGGCGACGAGGACGGGACGGCGGCCGGCGGCTCGCCTGGCTGTCACGGTGAGCAGCCTCCGTGGGACCAATTGGTCCCACGGAGGCCCTGTTGACGGGCCCGTGGCTGGACCGTCTCACGTGAGACGGTCCAGCGAAGCACATCGATGCCTTGCACAGAGGACTCTTCATGGGTCCTCCAGCTGACTACCGAAGACCTCAATCCTTTTCCACGCCGTGGTAGATTGAGACTTAGGTCATCGAAAGACTGATGGATCCGACTTTCCAGGCCTCGATAACGGTTGAGGATGGAAAATAAAATCGAATGCGTTAGTCGATAGTTCGGAGTCCGCTATTAGGCCTCCGGGGCTATTTTCGATTAGGACCTAAAGATTGACTTCCGGAGATTGATTCCTCCGGAGGCATGGTGAAGCCGCCCGGCTCCTCACAGTGGAAGCAACCGGGCGGCCGCGGACCGCGCGCAGTGCGGCGTATCACCATCACCTGTGCGGCCCGGGGCGCAACCCGGGCCGCACAGCCGTACTCAGAGCCGGCGGAAAATCTCCGCCGCCAACTTGAGTGCCTCGATGACGATCGCGCCCACCATCTGCACGCGGCGTTCCCGCTGGTCGTCCGGCTTCTCCTGCTCCGGCTCGCGGCCGGCGTTCGGGTCCTTCGGTTGTCCAGTCATGGAACGCTGCTCCCCTTCCTTGATGGGTGGGCGTATATGGCTACGCCCGAGCCCCCGGGTCCGGAGAGAACCCAAGATCATCGGGAAGGGTCGAGGGGATGCCCCCTCGAATGGCAGTGACGCGGCCGATTCTATAGCCAATTGACGGGGCTTCAAAACTTGAGGGCATTAGTCATGACTCTTCGCATGCAATCAATTAGCTGACCTGCGGTTCTCTGGATTGCCACCAGGTAGCGACCCTCAGGTGCGAACTGCTGTGATGCCGATGGCGCCCCGGCGATGTCCCTGCTGTGCGGCATCCTGGAGGCCCACTGCGAGAAGAGTGGCCATGGACGAGAAGCTGAGGGCGCGCGGTTGCCGAGGACGACCGGGTGCCGGATGGTCTGCGCGAGGCCGCCCGCAGTCGACTGGTCGCCCTGGAGGAACGGCACGGCCCGCTGTGGACGCCGTCGCGCACCGGATCTCCACCGGCTCGGCCGGCATCGTCATCAACGTCCGTGGCCTGCCCAACGACTGGGCCATCAGCGGACGTTCGGAAGTCCGTCCGGTCGCCTTCCGCAACATCCCTTCCCTGGCCTGCAGGGGCCTCGCGCAGGCGCTCCATGCGATCGGCGAGGCGTACAACCGGCATGGCGACGGGTGCATGCAAGACCTCGCCGACAACCGGTTCTTCTTCCGCGTCGAGGTCTACTGCGCGGACGGCACCCATCTCGACCTGGATGTCGTCTCACCCCCACAGGGACCGGAGGAAGGCATGGACGCGTCTATCAGCGCTGTCTCTGCTGTCATGAGGCCGAGCTTAGAGGTGCCGAAGCCATGCGCCGAACCGCCCGAAGTCGGCTTGATCTGCGGGCCTTCCTGCCGCAACCGCTGCGCTCTGCGGGAGCCTATCGACGACCTCCGGTCGGACAGGCACAGGTCACCCGTGCGGGTGAACACGGTATGCGACGCAACGCCCCGGGCCCCGGCAGGAACACCTTCGGCGCGGACGTGCTGTGCCGGCGCGGCGCCGGGGCGCGGGCGCCCGCCCTGCGCAGTCCGTCAGCCGTAGACTGACGGCGTCGCCCGGGCCACTGCCCTTCGACACGACGCCCCGGCGGCAGGGAGCGTCAGCCTGCGGCTGACGGCTTCTCGGTTGAGCGGGTGAGCACCTGGTACTTCTTCGCGGCGGACTGCTTGGTGATCCCGCCCAGCGCCTGGCCGACGTCGTTCCAGGAGCCGCCGGCGCCTCGCGCCTTGGCCATCAGGGTGGCGGTGTTCGCGTCCAGGGCGGCCTGCAGCTCCATGACGAGCGCGAGCGCGGCGAGCGCGGCCTCCTTGTCGATCTCCTCGTCCACGAGCGCGGCGGCGAAGGCCTCCGCCGCCGGCATGGGCGCGGCGCGCTGCCGCCAGGCCTCGCCGAGGTCGCCCCGGGCGTAGCGGGCGGTCAGCAACTCGACCGGAGTCGGTTCCAAGGCGGCCGACACGGGGGCGTCAGTCTCTGACTGACGGCTGTCCTGGGCGGGGACGGGCGGGGCGAGGAGCCAGCCGATTCCCCGGCGCTCCTTCAGGAGCTCCAGCGCGTAGGTGGCATCCCGGCCCCGACCGCGCTCCTGAGCGGACTCCTTCAGCACCCGCTCCACCATGGCGTTCTCCCGCGCGCTCGCGGTGCGCATCGGGAACGCCACATCCTCCAGCGAGCGCTGCGCGGCGTAGCGCAGGTCGAGCCACCGCTTGTCCTCTCCGGAGACGAAGCACCGGATTGCCGCGAGGACGATCGCCTCCTCGGAGAAACTCCGGTCGGTGCAGATGATCTCCTTGTACTCCGGCAGCTGCCGCTCGACGGCGGCGTGCACTGTGGCCTCGGTCGGCCCGTCGTACCACCGGATCTCCCACTTCCGTCGGTGGTCGTGGTAGTCCGTGTCCATGCCACACTGGTGGATCTTGGACAGCTGGAAGACGAATGAGCGGATCGCGCTGCTGCGACTGGCCACCGGCTCAAGCCTCCGCGGACGGTTGGGCGGTGACCCACTTCGCGACCGCCGACGGGGTGGCGAAGCCGTCCTGGGAGGTGCGGTAGGAGACCATGGCGCCGTCGCGGTGCCACCGCGGCGGCGCCTGGCCTTCCCAGCGCCAGGCGCCGCAGGGCGTCCGGTACTGGCGGATGTACCCGACCACGTCGACCTGAAGCAGCTGTTCGGTGCGCCGGCCGGCGACGAGGCAGCCGTGCTGGGGCTGCATGAAGCCGAAGTACTCCTCGGCGATGGTCCCCATCAGCCCGACCCCTTCCCGGCCACGGCGCACGCCCCGCCGGCGACCGTCATCCTACGGCTGACGGGGACGGGTGGACTCCTGGACCGGGTTCCTGGACGCCTTCGTCCTCCTGCCCGGGGCAGGGCCTCGTCGTTCGCGTCGATGACCGGGGTGTCGAACCGCAGCCCGTCCACCGTCGCAGGCAGGTCGACGGCGATGACTTCAGCGGTGATCCGCCGACCGACCTCCACATCCTCGCTCCGAGGCCGCCCTCAGGGCAGGTCCAACGAGCCGACGAACCCCAACGCTCTCGCCGGGGACCCGTCCAACGTCACCGCTACCCCGGAGCGGGTGACCTCTGACGCGACCCCACCACACAGGTCGCCGACGCGGATCGCTGACAGAAAGCTCCGTACGGCGCGGTCCTCCGGTACTTCGCGCATGTCGGCAAGCCACGGCATCCCACCCGGGCATCTCAGTGACCGTTGACACAGGCCGACGCAACGCCTCCCGGCTTGGTCGTACGGTGACCGTCCATCGCTCGTCGACGGTGAAGCCGTCGGGGTCAGCAGACCTTCCGGTAGGGCACCTCGGGGAGGTACGTGTCCCAGTCGAATTGCGGCAGTCCGCCTCCGGCTCGTTCGCAGATGTCGGCGGCTTCCTGGTCCGGGGCGACCGTGATCTCGTGCGCCGGTACGTGCTCGGTCGCTATGCGCAGGGTGCGGTCGTCGGGGCCGAAGGACAGGGAGAGGGTGGCGCCTCCTGTCGTGGGGACGGCGGGGCCGAGTGGCTGGTGGGATGCGAGGTCCCACATCCGCAGTGTGCCGTCGGTGCCCGCGGCGGCCAGGATGCGGCCGTCGTGGGAGAAGGCCAATGCGGAGATGGGGTCGAACGCCCCCGTGGCGTTGGGTCTGAAGCTGCCGGGCAGGACGCCCAGGTTCCGCTCGGCGTTGCCGTCCCAGAGCGTGACGCGGCCGGCTTCGTCGCCGGTGGCCAGGTACGTGCCGTCCGGGCTGAACGCCACGGTGTGCGTCGTGTTCTGGGTGAGCGTACGAGGGACCACTCGGCCTGACGGCAGGTCGGCGAGTTGGTTGTGGGAGGTGACGAGGAGCCGTCCGTCCGGCCGGACGGCGAGTTGCTCCCCGCCAAGGCCGGAGAGCACCCGGGTCCTGGCCCGTTGGGGCAGGTCCCAGACTTCCAGGGCCTCCTGCTGCGGTATCCGTGACACCAGGAGCGACCTTCCGTCCGGTGTGAAGGCGATCGCATTAACGTCGTCCACCGCACGCCGTTCGGGAGCCGCGAGATCCAGGGTCGCGGTCGTGCGGCCGGCGGAGACGTCCCAGACGGACACTCTGGGTGGTGAGGTCGGCTGCCTGTGGTCGACGATGCCGTAGGCGAAGGCTCGCCCGTCGGGACGGAACGCCATGAGAACGGTGCAGGAGAAGGAGAGCCGTCTGCCCTCGGGAGGCGGCAGGCAGGACAGGACGGGCAGGTCGACGACGTGTCCTCCGCCGCGGAGGTCCCGCAGTCGGATGTGGTGCGTGTGGTCGCCCGCGGACGACAGCAGGGTGGCGAGCGTGCTGCCGTCCGGGCTGAACACGGCGGCTGAGATCGGCTGGCTCGTCCAGGCCGGGGCGAGGACGTTCGTGAGGTCGATGGTGCGTACCGCGGCTCCGGTCGAGCCCTCCTGGTAGCGGATCCGGTGTTCGTCCGGATCCAGCCTGAACTGGCTGGCGTCGGTGTTGGCGAGTGGATGCCGCAGGAGCGGGACCGACGGGATGTCGAGGCGCCACAGCAGCACCTCCTTGCCGTCCGATGCCACCATGAGCGTTCCGTCCGCGCTGAACGACGCCTCCCTGAGGTCGGCGTGTTCGACCCGCGGGAGTTCCGTTCCCGAGGCGATGTCCCAGATCCGGACGCCGCCGCTGTCGACGACCGCCAACCGGCGGCTGTCCGGTGAGAACCCGACGGCCTGGTCCAGGCACTGCTGCGCGGTGGCGTCGGGAGCCCCGGCGAGCGGGACCTCGCGCTGCTCGGGCACGTTCCACACCTGGACCGGCCCGCCCGGAACGCACAGCGCCATCAGGCGGTCGTCGTGGCTGACCGACGCCTCGGGATACGGGAAGTTCTCCAGGCGGGGCCACTCTCCCCACATCCGCCGCTGCCTGACCTCCGGTATCCGGCGCGTCTCGTCGCGGGTGGGCGCTCTGTGTACGCCGCCCCCGGTGCGTCGTTCGAGCAGGAGTCGGCCGCTGTGGCTGTCCCGGACCTGGACCACGTCGTCCGTGCCCTCGGTCGCGAAGAGGACCAGGGTCCGCCCGCTCGGACCGAGCCGGGCCGCGGTTCCGGTCAGACCGGGGTCGAACGGGTGGCGTGCCACCGGGGATCCGCCCGTACTCTCCGCCGGCAGGTCCCACACGTTCACATGATCGAGTCCGAACACGGCGAGTGTTCGGGTGTCGGCGCTCATGTCCTCCACGTCCTCGGCCTCGGCCCCCAGGCCGGGGAGTGTTGCCACTCGCCGGTGCGTGCCGACGTCCCACTTCACCACCTCGTCCCGGCCGACACCGACCAGGGTGCGGCCGTCGCCGCTGAGGAAGTGGGTCTGCGGGACGGCTTTGCTCGACGGGGGGTCGGTGAAGACGTCCTGGTCCGGCTGGACGGCTGCGCCGAGCAGCGCGGACCGTGACTCGGGTAGATCGGCGGTCTTCCACGCGGCGACGCTCAGCCGCATCGCCGTGACCGGGTCGGACGAGCGCATGCCGTCCGCCACCGCGGCGGCCCGGCGGGCGGCGGCCTCCGTACGGCGGCGTTCGCCGGTCAGGTTCTGCTGCCACGCGATCACCCCGGCCAGCAGGACGAGCACGACCAGGGCGGACAGCGTGGCGAGCAGGGTGCGCAGCCGCCGGGCGGAGCGCGTGGTCTTCCGGTTCTCCTGGTCGCGGGCGGTGAGGGCGGCGGTGAGGAAGCGGGACTCCAGCGGGGTGAGGTCGTCGCGGTGCCCGGCGCCGGCGAAGGTGGCTTCGGCCGCTGCCAGGCGGGTGCCCCGGTAGAGCGCTCCGGGGTCATGGCCCAGTTCCTCCCAGGCCTTGGCGGCTTCGGTGAGGTGCCGGTGGTGGCGCAGCCTGTCGCGGGCGTCTTCGACCCACGCGCTCAGGCGCGGCCAGCAGCTGATCAGAGCCTCGTGCGCCAGGTGGACGGTGTCTCCGTCCAAGGTGATCAGCCTGGCGCGGGTCAGGCTTTCCAGCACCGCTGCGGTGTCGGCGTCACCGGTACCGAGAGACTCGAGTTCGGTGCGGTCTGCGGGTCGGCTGGTGTCCTGCGCGCCCTCTCCCGGGGTGACCAGTCGCAGCAGGAAGCGCCGGGCGACGGCGGCCTGCTGCGGCGTCAGGCGGTTGTAGGTCTGTTCCGCGGTGCGGGCGATGGCGCCGTGCACACCTCCGGCGGCTTCATAGGCGGCCTCTGTCAGTGTCCTGCCCTTGCGGCGGCGCCAGGTCTCCAGCAGGGCGTGCGACAGCAACGGGAGCCCGCCCGGCTCGCCGTCGACCTCCTCGATGATCCTCGAGGTCAGGGCGCGCTCGACGATCAGGCCCGCGCCGGCGGCCGGATTGACGATCGCCTCCCGCAGCTCCGCCGGGCCCATCGGCCCGACCAGCAGCGTGGCGTCCCGCAGGGCCACGGCGAGCCCGTGGTGCTCCGCGCAGCGTCCGAAGAAGTCCGCCCGCACCGCCAGGACCACCCGTAATCGGCTCTCCGGCTCACACGCCGCCAGCAGCAGACCGATGAAGGCGGCACGCTCCGCCGGCTCGGTGGACAGCGTGAACGCCTCCTCGAACTGGTCCACCACCAGCACCGTGTCGCCCGTACCGTTCCCGGGCGTCAGCAGCGCGGCGTGGTCGCAGGCGGGCCGCGGGCCCGGAGTGAAGATCCGGATGGCGGCCGGACCCGTGCCCGTCCCGCCCCGGTCCCGGAGCGCTGGGATCAGTCCGGCGCGGAGCAAGGAGGACTTGCCGCTGCCCGAGGCGCCCACGACGGCGACCAGACGACGGGAGTCCACCAGTCCCAGCAGGTCGGCGACGAGCCTGTCCCTGCCGAAGAACCGCTCCCGGTCACCCGGTTCGAAGCGGGCCAGGCCCCGGTACGGCGCATCGGCATCATCACCGTCCTCCGCGGCCACGTCCCGCACCGCGGCGTGCCAACGCCGCTCCCACTCCGCGAGGTCCCCGCCACAGGCCTCCACATAGGCCAGCACCACCGGCAGTGAAGGGAGCTGCTGCCCGCCGGCCGCCCGCGACAGCGTCGCGACCGAGTAGCGGGTACGACTGGCCATCGCGCGGTAGGTGACGTTCCCCGCCTCCCGGCGTAGCTGGCGCAACTCGGACGCGAAGCGCTGGACCGGTCCTGCGGCCGGATCCAGCGGGCCTTCTTGGCGGCCCATCCGTGTCCTCCCCCGCTCGGCGGCACCCGGACCGTCAACGTACGCACCGGAGAGAGCCGCGGCAACGGCTTCCCAACGGCCTGTCCTGTTTCATCCGTCGTTCCGGCCCACGGAGCGGCACTTTGTTTCACGTGGTGAGGAGGGCTGCGCAACAACCAGTCGGCCGTGAAAGCTCGGTCGTGTCAGGGCCGGAAGGCGACACCACCGCCCCTGACGCCGGCCCGACCGCGCCCCGCGGTACCGCCGCCCGCGTGGGCTGCGGTACACGTGCGGCGGAGATTCCGAGCCGGGCAACGTCCCTCACCCCTCTGTTTCGCACCGACAGGAGACAGCCATGCGATTGGCCAAGATCCGTGCCGCAACGGTCGCACTCACCCCGACGCTGAAGGCGAAGCGATTGTCCACGGCCACGGCGGCAGCGGTACTGCTGGTGCTTCCTGCAGCGGGAGCGGCCCATGCGGCGCCAGGCGAGAAGACCGCGCATTCCGGCCGCTACCACGTGGTCGGTGCGGTGCAGGAGATCTCCCCTGAGGCTGCCGAGGGGCTGCGCTCCGGCGCTGAGCAGCAGGGCCTGGCCTCGTCGTGGGTAACGCCGTGGGCGCATTGGACGCCGTACGCGGGCGGAGAGGTGAACGATGTGCGTATGCACGTGTTCAGCGGCTCCGACGGCCACGACCGAGCGTACGCGGAGGCCTACCTGAACTATGCCTGGGACGGGCTGTACCTGGACGTCTCGCAGACTGCGGGAAACGGGCACTGGCCGTGGCAGGCCCAGAACCTGAGTACCGTCGGCGGGCAGTCACATCGGGAGACTGCCAGCGTCTATGACGGGCCGGGCAACTGGGTGCGGGCGTGCGGCGCTTCATGGGGGGATGACAACGACCCGTGGGGCAACCCGAGGTGGGGCACCAACATCGCATGCACCGCCTGGAACTGACCGGCCAAGGAAGAGGCCGGCTCCACACCATCAGGAGGTCGCGTTCCGCACCGGCTCCAGGACCGTCGCGCCGACAGCGGACGGTACTGCCCGCCGGGCAACGCCGATCTTCTCTCCTCAGGAAGGAACGTCCCATGAAGCGCATGAACCGGTTGACCGGGATCCTGTTCGGTCTCGCCGCGGCCACCACGGCGTTGACCGGGTTCGCCGTCCCCGCCGCGTCCGCCGCCACGTCCCAGGTCACCGCCGGCTGCTACGCGTCCTCCTGCAGCGGACGGGACCCCATCCAGATGGGCTGCAACGCGGACGCCTACACCGTGGAATCGGTGAGTTCCGCCTACGGCACGATCGAACTCCGCTACAGCTCCTCGTGCAAGGCGAACTGGGCGAGGATCTCCGGTGCCTCGAACGGACAGCTGTTCTGGGTGGAGAACAGCTCCGACATCCAGTTCTGGAACGCGATCGGCTCCACCGGCTACGGCGACATGGTCGACGGATCGGGCAGCGCGCGCGCCTGCATCTCCGGCAACGGTCCCTGCACCGGCTGGCACTGAGACTCCTCTGCCCGGCCGGGGTCGGGAAGCCGCGCGGTTCGCGCTGGTCCCCCGTCCCCGGGCCGGCGGCTGACTCTCCGGCAGCACCCGCCGCGCTCGCGTTCGAGCGACGGCCACGGCGCTCGGCGCCCCGCACCCCCGGGCCATGGCCACGGCATGCGACATCGGAGAACCTCAGGACTCCGTGGCACGGCCGTTCTGCAGCGGCCCCGTTGCGAAGCGCTCCCCCAGGACAGGACCCAAAGGCCCAGCACCACCGAAACGGACATGGCATCGACACGCAGTCGGGCCGGGACCTTCCCGGCCCGGAATGCAGACACCAGGAGGAAGAACATGAAGACACGACGCATCCTCACGACCCTGCTGCTGGCGGGGACGGTGGCCACCGCGACGCTGGCGGTGACGCCCGCCGCGCAGGCCGCACCGAACAACGGGAACTGCCGCGGCGCCCGGGCCTTCTGCTTCTGGTACAACAGCAACCAGTCCGGCTCGGTGGCCGGCTGGGACCTGCTCACCGGCTTCAAGGGCTTCGAAGACCTCGCCTACGCCGGCGCGTTCCAGGGCCCCGGCAACGGACAGGGCGTCGCGGTGAAGAACAACGCGGCCTCCGCCACCTACCAGTTCCCCGGCAACTGCTACGGCTACGTCAGGGTGTACTACAACAGCGGCTGGAGCGGGCCCTCGGACGACGTTCCGGCCTGCGGCAACATCAACCTGGTGCGGACGAAGAACGAAAACGCCTCGTTCTACGTCTACGGCTGACAGTGATGATGTTCGTGGTGACGCCGTTGGTGGGTCTGACCCCTCGGCTGACTGACGTCTCGACTGTCCTGTTTGGGATTTGTCGGCTCATCGGTGGCGTCACCACGCACGCGGCCGGACGGGCGTCTGTGACCTTATAGGAGCCTGGCCAGAGGCCCCGTCACTGTCTTGTCCACCCGCCCGACCGGCGCGTGCCGCCCCCGGCTCGGACAAGCAGCAAGGACGGACATGACCAGCATGATGTACGACGGCCCGCAGATCACAGGCGGAGTCGACACCCACGGGCTGACCCACCACGCGGCGGTGATCGACCCGCTGGGCCGGCACCTGGCCGACCGGGAGTTCCCGGCCACCGTCCACGGCTACCGGGACCTGCTGGACTGGATACGCTCGCACGGCACCCTGGCCGCGGTCGGGGTGGAGGGCACTGGCGCCTACGGCGCCGAGCTCGCGCGCGTGCTGACCGCCGCCGGCGTCAGGGTCGTCGATGTGGACCGGCCGGACCGCAAGGTGCGCCGCCTGCGTGGGAAGTCCGACCCGATCGACGCCTACGCGGCCGCCACAGCGGTGTCCGGCCGCGCCGTCGGTGTCCCCAAGAGCCGCGACGGCGTGGTCGAGGCCGTTTGGGTGCTGCGATGTGCACGCCGCAGCGCGTTCAAGGCCCGCACCCAGGCGATGAACCAGATCCGCGGCCTGATCGTGTCCGCACCGGCCGTGTTGCGCGAGCAGGTCGCGGGTCTGGAGCGGGCTGCGCTGATCCATACGCTCGCCAGGCTGAGGCCCGGCACGGACCTGTCCGCGCCGCTGGCCGCGACCAAGGCCGCCCTGCGGCGACTGGCCCGCCGCCACCAGGCGCTCAACGACGAGATCACCGAGCTCGACGCCGAGATCGGCCCGCTGGCCAAGCAGGCCGCCCCGCAGCTCCTCGCCCTGTTCGGGATCGGCTCCGAGACCGCCGGCCAGCTCCTGGCCTCGGCCGGCGACAATCCCGAACGGATGCGCTCCGAGGTGGCGTTCGCGCACCTGGCCGGAGTCGCACCGATACCAGCCTCCTCCGGCCGCACCCACCGCCACCGCCTCAACCGCGGCGGCGACCGGGCCGCCAACAACGCCCTGCACACCATCGTGCTGGTCCGCATGCGCTACGACGAGCGCACCCGCGCCTACGTCGCCCGACGCACCAAAGAAGGCATGTCAAAGAAGGACATCACCCGGTGCCTCAAACGCTTCGTCGCACGCGAGGTCTACCGCGCACTGACCAACACACCAGCACAACACGTCACACAAACCGACCTCGCTCCTGCGGCTTGACGTCTATAGGAGTCAGCCGTTCACCTGCGGATGACGCCTTGCCCGCGTGAAAATCGGTGCGGGGGCCATCCGCTGACGCCGCATGATGTTTGGGCTTCGAGTCCGCATAGGAGTCTGGTGAGGGGGCCGCCCGAGGGACCACGCACTGTCGCCTTGAGCACGCCGTTCAGCTTCTCCGCCTCCCTCAGGCCCCCCGGGTGGCCCCCGCTCTGGAGCACGACAGCAAGGGAGGACAACCGGTGGAGGAGACGAGAGAAGAACAGGCCGACGGGGCGGTGGCGCGGGTCGCGGCGATCGACATCGCGAAGGCGTCCGGCGTGGTCTGCATGCGCCTGCCGCACGAGGACCGCGAGGGTCGGCGGGTGCAGCAGGTCTGGACGGTGGCCTCGACCACCAACGCGGTCCTGGAACTCGGCGACCGGCTGCTCTGCCAAGGCGTGCAGCGGGTGGTGATGGAGGCGACCGGCAACTACTGGAAGCCGTTCTTCTACCTCTTGGAGGCCCGCGGCCTGGAGTGCTGGCTGGTCAATGCTCGCGAGGTGAAGAACGTCCCAGGACGCCCGAAGACCGACAAGCTCGACGCGGTCTGGCTGGCCAAGCTCGCCGAACGCGGCATGGTCCGCGCCTCGTTCGTGCCGCCCAAGCCGGTTCGCCAACTGCGGGACCTCACCCGCACCCGCACCGCGTTCACCCAGGACCGCACCCGCCACAAGCACCGCGTCGAGAAGGCCCTCGAAGACGCCCAGATCAAGCTCTCCAGCGTGGTCTCCGACCTCTTCGGCGTCTCGGGCCGGGCGATGCTCGACGCCCTGGTCGCCGGCGAGCGCAACCCGCGCGCGCTCGCGGAGCTGGCCAGAGGCAGCCTGGTCAACAAGCGCGAACTCCTTGTCGAGGCACTGACCGGGCAGTTCGAGGAGCACCACAGTCGTCTCCTGCGGATCCTGCTGGAGACCGTCGACCACTTCACCCGCCAGATCAGCGAACTCGACCGGCACATCACCATGCTTCTCAACGAGCTGGCCGGCCCGGCCGCCGCTGCCGAACACGACGACGCGCCGACCACCGCTGTCGGACGCCCCGGGCCCGAACTGGTCGAGCGCCTCGACGCCGTCCCCGGAGTCGGAGCCACCACCGCGCACATCATCCTCGCCGAGATCGGCCTGGACATGAACCGCTTCCCCAGCCCGGAGCACCTGGTCTCCTGGGCCAAGCTCTGCCCCAGAACCATCCAGTCCGGGACGAAGAACACCACCGGCCCGGCCGGTCGCGGCAACCCCTGGCTCAAGGGCGCCCTCGGCGAAGCCGCCAACGCCGCTGCCCGCACGGACAGCTTCCTCGGCTCGCGCTACCGCCGGATCGTCAAACGCCGGGGCCACGCCAAGGCGCTGGTCGCCGTCGCCCGCTCGATCCTCGTCATAGCCTGGCACCTGATCAACGACCCCGACGCCCGCTACCAGGACCTCGGCGCGGACTGGCACCAACGCCACCTGAACAGCGCCCGCCGAACCCGCGACCTCGTCCGCCAGCTCCAAGCCCTCGGCCACCAGGTCACCCTCGCCCCCACTGCCTGACGGAACCCGCTCACGAGTTCGTCCGTTCCGCTCCGCGCAACGGACGCTGCCGCCTGCCCGGCTGAAGTTCGATTTTCCGTTCAGCATCCCAGCAGGACCTGGCCGGGCCGTCCGACTCCTCGGACGGCCCGGCCGACCGGAGACACGAGGCCCTCGACACCATGGACACACCACGGCTCACCGCCCCGCTCGCGGCCGTCACCACCTGCCTTCTGCTGCTCGCCTCCTGCTCCACGAACAGCGGGACCACCACCGGCACCGCACCGACCTCTACCAGGGGAACGCCACCCGGCCCGGCAGGCACCTCCGCCGACAGCACCAAGACCGCGCCCGACCCCGCCGACGACCCCACCGTCATCTCCCTGCCCCTGGACCCGTACTTCCTCCCACCCGCCGACAACGCCCGACTGCACACCGCCCTGGACCGACTGGTCGCCG
Organism: Kitasatospora sp. NPDC056273; assembly: GCF_042268845.1. Taxonomy (NCBI): domain Bacteria; kingdom Bacillati; phylum Actinomycetota; class Actinomycetes; order Kitasatosporales; family Streptomycetaceae; genus Kitasatospora; species Kitasatospora sp. NPDC056273. Next base: position 54,025 of record NZ_JBHJSJ010000050.1, read on the forward strand.
ACTGCCTGCGTAACGCCGGAGTCCGACCACCCGCCCCGGCCACCGCCCCGACCCCCGTGCTGGGCCGGTACGAACGGCGCTACGGACTCACCAGCGCCTCCGGGGCCCGCACCACCGGCTACCACCTGCCCGCCCACCCGGACCCGGCACAGGTACGGCTCTCCCCTGACCAGCTGAACGCGCTCACCGGCCCGCAGGGCTGCCAGGAATCCGCCGCGCGCCGGATCACCGGCACCACCAGCTACCCCGGAGACGCCTACCTGGTCCGGTCGGTCAACCAGGAGTCCTTCGAGCAATCGACGAAGAACCCGGAGGTCGTGGCCGCCGTCGCCGCGTGGTCCCGGTGCATGAAGCAGGCCGGCCACGACTACGCGACACCGCTGCAGACCGGCACCTGGCCCTCCGAACTACCCACCGACGAAGAGCGGACGACCGCCCTCACCGACGTCGCCTGCAAACAACAGACCCAGCTCGTCCGGATCTGGAACGAAGCCGAGACCGCCATCCAACGCACCCTGATCCAGCAGAACACCACCGCGTTCGACAACGTCCTGGCCGAACGCCGCCGCATACTCAGCGAAGCGGACACCGTCCTCGCCGAAGGTCCGGCGTCCGGGCCGAGCCACTCGGCCGCCTTCGAGTAGTCACCGGGCCAGGGAACCCCCAGGGCAGGGGCCACTGCGGGCCTGCGGCACGGCGCCCGGTCGGTGCCCCACCACGGCGATGACTACGACTGGAATGCCTGCGTCGACCTCCTCTTCCAGGGCACCGACATCCTGATGCTCTTCAGCGCGCACCTGGACGGGATCGAAGACCCCGACGACATGGCCAACCAGGCCATGGGCATCGGCGACATGCGCCCCGCTGCCTGGTTCACGCCTTCGACAACGTCCAAGCCCGCAACCCGGGGCGCGGCTTCCGCCGCTGACCCGGCGGTGTAGAGGTCGGTCTCGGGCGTCGCGAGGGACACGAGCAAGGCGTAGGAGACCGGTCGGCTGACCCGGTCGAATCTGTTGTTGCACTTCCATCAGCCGGGCAGACCGCAAGGGCTCTGCGGTCGGGGAGATCGGCGGCCCCAGAAAACGCGGGTGGGGCCCGCAATGCCGGATGCATCGCGGGCCCCAGGGTGGGGGGTCAGGTGTTGTTCGGGTACATGGTCCAACGCTGGTTGGCATGATCAGGGAGACACTCCCCGATGGCTAGGACTGTTCCGTTGGCGTCGATTGCGCCGGGGAGGGCGAGGCAGCGGTCGGCGGTCGGATTATAGATGCTGCCGTCGGCGCGCAGGGTCCAGACCTGACCGGTGGCCCCGACGCAGTCGGTGATCACGACCTGGGTACCGGAGCTGGTGGCGTTGTTCTTGGTGGCGACGCAGCGTCCGCTGGTGCGCAGGGTGCCGTCGGAGCCGAAGGTGAACTTCTGATTGGCGCCGGCCCAGCAGTCGTAGAAGCGAAGGTTGGTGCCGTTGCTCGCGCCAGAGTTGTCAAGGCAACGGTTGGGGTTGGCGGCGGAGTTGATGTTGTACGAGGCGGGCTTCGGCGTGTCCAGGACGCGGATGTCACCGAAGCGCGGCAGGCCAGCCTCGGGTGCGGTGCCCAGGTACTGGACGAGGCTGTGGTTGTTGTCGGTGATGATCAGGTCGGGGTACCCGTCACCGTTGATGTCACCGGGAGAGTCGACCACAGGGTACGTGGCCGAGCTGAAGCCTCCGACGAGGGCCGCGGTGGCGGTGGGCGCCTGCCAGTACTGGCTGCTGTTGTCGAGGCAGTCCGAGATGATCAGATGGGTGCCCGGCACGTTGCTCCCACTAGGGACGGTAAGGCAGCGGCCGGAGTTGGGGTTCTGCAGGGTGCCTGGGTAGGGACCAGGGACCCACTTCTGGGCGGCGCCGCTGTGGCAGCCGTACAGATTGACCGGCGCGCCGTTGTCGGTCAATCCATTGGTGATGTCGAGGCACTTGCCGAGCACGTGCAGGGTGCCGTCCGTGGCGTAGGTAAACACCTGTCCCGGGTTGGTGTTGCAGTCCACCAGCTGGGCATCGGTGACGTTGTCGGTACGACCGTCCTTGATGTCGGCGCACATGCTGCCGCCGGCGGCGTTCTTGAGGCCGGAGACCAGGTTCCGGCCAGCTGGCGCGTGCAAGGACTTGGCTGCGGGTCTGCCGTTGGTCAGCGGCATCGGAATGGTACTGATCGCACCGGTGACGCTGTCGCGCACCCACAACGTCGGCACACCGGCGATGACACCGGGCGACAGCAAGGTGAAGCCGCTCCATTCCTCATTATCGGCGCCGATCTCGATGCCTTCGGCGAACCGGCAGTTGGCCTGGGGGGTGCCAGTGTAGTAGCGCAGGTGGCCGCTCTCGATGGTAACCAGGTTCGGCTTGCCCTTGCTGTTGGGTGTCTCACTGAACGCGGTCATCTGGTCGAGGTGGTTCCAAGTGCCGTCGATGCCGAAAGTGCACAGACCGGTGCTGGTGGCGACCTGCGCGATACCGGCGCGGTTGGAGAAGTGCCCAGGGGCGCCGCCGCGGGCGGCGTCGTTGGTGTAGACGTAGAGGTGCTTGGTGGCCTTGTCGAAGGCGATCAGGTCGTCGACGCTGTTCTCGACGAGCGACCCGCGGTGGGCGATCAGATAGTTGTTCCAGCTGTCCTTCTCGGGGCTTCCTGCCATGGGCGAGGCGGTCCCGGGCAGCGCGGTGAAGTCGGCGTTACCGGGGAGCAGGGTCAGCGATCCGTCGGAGGCGGGCACCAGGTAGTCGGGCGTACTGTCCGCGGTCACGTCGCCGGCGACGACCTTGGTGGCCGGGTTCCACGGCGCGTAGAAGTCGTAGGTCGCGGCCTGGGGCTGGGTGTTGCCCGCGTTGTCCGTGGCCCGGACGTACAGGCGGTGGCTGCCCCACTGGTCGGGGTTGAGGTTGATCGGGATGTCCGCGTAGGCGTTGCCCTTGGCGTCCACGCCGGCGACGGGCTGGGACTTGTAGCCGGTCGGCGGGATGTTGTCGTCCAGGCTGTACTGGAACTCGCGCACGCCGCTGGCGACGCAGCTGTTGAGGGTGCAGCCGCCCGGGACCGGGTCGATGCTGCTGACACGGATGGTGGAAGTCTGGTCACCGGCGTGGCCACTGGGCTTGATGCCGCTGCCGATCGGCGGGAAGACGGTGGACGGCGCGATGTACGCGGGGTCAGGCGCGCTCAGATCGACGTTGAAGTGGCAGTGAAGGCTTTCCCCGCTGTTGAGCAGCCCGTCGGTGGCCCATGCGTTCCAGCCGTACTGGTGACCGTCGTGGACCGGGCCGCCGATGTTGGCTTCGCCCCAGCCTGCGCCGTTGATGGTCTGGCTGTCCACCCAGGAGTAGGTGGTGGGACTGCCGTTGGTATCCGCCACCATGTTGTCCCAGACGTGGAACTTAATCATGATGTTGGTACCCGGCATTACCGTGCGGCTCCAAGCGTGCAGGGTGATGTCGGCGGCGCCGTTGCCCAGCGGCGTGGTACTCCCGATCCAGCCGGGCTGGCCGCCACCGCAGGCATAGCCGTCGGGGTTCCGCGGCATGGGGCTGGTGTAGTTCGCATCGGGGGTGTTCGGCGGCAGGTCGTACGTAGCGATGACGTACGGGTTGGTGTTGAACCGCATGAAGTGGTCGATGCTGGTGGAGCGGCTCTCGTCACCGAAGAGGGCGACCGTCAGGGGTTGGCCGTCCTGGACGACCTGCCGGATCGCGCCGGTGACATCGAAGTCGACGTTGTGCCAGCCGCATGAGCCGTACGAGCTCTTGACCCACTTGGTCTCACCCTCCTGGCGCACGCCGGGCTGACTGTTCCATGTGATGCCGGTGTCGATGCCCCAGGTCCACTTGAGGGTGACCGGCGCGGTGGCGTTGCAGTCCCAGGCAGCGGCGTAGGTCTCGGCGAAGTAAGCCTGGGCGTGGTCGATGTACATCTGCGGGGTCAGGGCGCCGGTGCCGAACTCGTAGTACGAGCGTTCCATGCCGTAGCAGTTGGTCTTGTAGTGCTGGAAACCGGCGCCCTGGCCGTTGTCCTGGGCGATGTCGTAGGCGGGGGTGCCGGCGCAGCCTTCCATGACCTGGGCGAAGTGGCTGGTGCCCATGGTCGGGGCGGGCTGGAACGTCGGGTCGATGAACAGCGGCCAGACGGTCTCCTTGCCACCGAGCAGGTCCGCGTCCGGGGTCAGGGTGAGACTGCCCTCCTGGGCCTCGACGCCGATCGGCTTGATGTGGGCGCCGCGGCCGGGGCCCTCGGGTGAGGAATCGATTTGGCTGGCCTGCTGGGTGTCAGCGGCGTCCGGGGAGGTCCCAGCCTTTGCGTCCTTGGCGGAGGGAGCTGGGGGCGTCACCGGAGCCGACGACGCATCGGCCGTCTCCACCGGCGCGGTGGCGGCGGAGTCCCACATCAGTGGGGCCTGGGCCCGGAAGGCGGCTTTGCCATCCTTACCCGCGGCGGTCACATTTCCCTCAGCATCGGCGGAGACCGACAAGCCGCCCTTGGTGCCGGTGCCGAGCGTGATGGTCCTCAGGGCTGGATTGGCAGCCGCCTTAGCGTCCCTGACGACCAGCACCTCACGTACGGCACCCTGGTCCGTGACCGTGACGCGCAGGTCGACCCCGGGCATGACCTCGGTGTAGGTGGCCGCACTTCCGGAAATGGTGGGCTCGGGCAGGGTGGCCGGGAACGTCAGCGCGAAGCTGCGCCCGTCCTTGCCGGTGAGCGTGGCCAAGGGGCTTCGGCCACCGCCGGACAGAGCGACTCCGGACGGCGTGGCACCCGGCGAGTACGTCCCGTCCGCGTTGCGGACGAGCGTGGCGTCCACCGCCGTCCACCCACCGTTCGGCTTCTTCACACGGGCAGGCTGGAGGTGACTGGTGACGGTGAGCTTGCCGTTGGGTTCGGCGACCGTGAGAGACGTCTCGGTGGTCAACTCGTCTATTGTGACGGGCTTTCCGGACTTCTTTGCCGTCAGGCGGGCTGTCTGAACGTCTCCACCGGGCGTGAGCTCGGTAGCCTTCGGGACATCCGCCATCGACTGGCCGGGCGGCGCGGCGAGCGGCCGGTCGTCCGCGACCGCGATGCCCTGGGCGGTGATGAGGAGGCCGAGCGCGCATGCGGCGGCCAGGCATCTGGCCAGTCTCCGGCGGCGCAGATGAGAGGCGGGAAGGAATTCCCCCATAGCGTGTCAATCACTTTCAAGGCGGGATGAATCTCGCATGGACGGCCGTGCAATGTGCCGCACAGGCCTCCATGGAGAGCGGGCTTTGTCCAGTTCTAGCTTGGTATCCGACTAATCGTCGACTGACTGAGCATCAAATCGGCCACCACGCTGGCTCTGAACGCTATTGCTTCCGAAGGCTGGCTGACAATACGGTTCCTGCCGTCCTTCTGCGACCCGCGCCGACCATGAGTCAGTGCAGGTCGCAGGTCTATGACAGAGAAGGAAACGCAAGGATACGTATGCGACTTGAGAATAGATGGCTCACGGGTCGATCACGGGAAAGTGACAGGCGGCGATATCCCCTGGTCGTCGTCGCGCTAACTGCCGTCATGTCATTGGTGGTTCCACTCGCCGGAGCGGAGACGGCCTTCGTGGCGCAGGCGGCGGGGAAGGTCAAGGAACAGCTTCCGCAGCTGCCGCGGGTTGGCGGACACAACGCGGACGGTAAGCCGGACCGCAAGGAGTTTCCGCACCCGACTGGAGCTCGAGAGCTCAAGACGAGCAAGCCGAGCCCGACCAAATGGCCAAGCCGATCCACGGTCACCGTCGACTTGAAGTCCCGGCTCAGTGCCTCAGACAAGGGCACAAGCGAACCTGAGGTACAGGTCGGATCGACGCCGGTCGGGATTCGCGCGGCGGCCCCGGAGCAGGTCGGCCCCGATGCCAAGGCCGCAACCGGCAAGGACGCCGGGATCAGTGCCCTGTCATCGATCGAGGTGAAGGTCGCCGACCGGGAGCAGAGTGAGAAAGCATCTGTCGGCGGTCTCCTCGTTGGCCTGAAGCGGACCGACGGCGGCCACGATGCTGCTGCCCTTGACGTATCGCTCGACTATGGTGCCGTAGCCGATGCCTTCGGCGGTGGCTGGGCCTCCCGGCTCCACCTGGTTGCCATGCCCGCGTGTGCGCTGACCACTCCCGAGCTTGCCGAGTGCCGTACTCGCCAGCCGCTCGAATCCACCATCGACCCGGTGGCCAAGAAGATCACCGGCACCGTTGCCGTCCCCGGCGACGGTGCTGCGCCGCCGCCCAAGACGTCGGCGGGGGAGGCGCAAGCCGCGAAAACCGACTCGATCGCCTCCACTTCCGGCGGCGGAATGGCGATCGCCGCAGAAGCCGGCCCAAGCGGCTCCCAGGGTTCCTATGCCGCGACCAACATGTCGGCCTCCGGAGCGTGGTCGCAGACCGCCTCGGGTGGTTTCACCTACAGTTATCCGATCACCACCCCTCCTTCCCTGGCCGGCTCTGCGCCCGGGGTGGCGCTGTCGTACAACTCGCAAGCCGTTGACGGTGAGACCTCCGCACGGAACTCGCAGGCCTCGTGGATCGGTGACGGCTGGGCCTACAGCCCCGGCTTCATCGAACGCTCCTACAAGTCCTGCCAGAACGCCGGCATCGACAAGTCCGGCGACCAGTGCTGGGCAAGTTGGAACGCCACCATCTCGCTCGGATCTCACACCGGCGAACTAGTCCGCGACGACAACGGTATGTTCCACCTACAGAACGACGACGGCACCCGCATCGAGCGGCTGACCGGTGCCTCGAACGGCCTGTGGCAAGGCGAGTATTTCAAGGTCACGGTCCCGGACGGCACGGCCTACTACCTGGGCCTGGGCCACACGCCCGGCACCACCTCCGACGGCGCTACCAACAGCGCCTGGGGCGTGCCCGTCTACCACCCCAACGCGGGCGACCCCTGCTACAACGCCGCCAAGGGCAAGGAATCCCAGTGCGACCGGCAGCTCGGCTGGCGCTTCAACCTCGACTTCGTCGTGGACCCGCACGGCAACGTCCAGCGCTACGACTGGGCGGCCGAGGCGAACCGCTACGCACTGGGAGGCGGCCAAGCGGCCACCGGGGCGAGCGGCACCTTGACCGCCTACACGCGGGGCGGTTACCTCACCAGGGTCTCCTACGGTTACCAGCTCGCCGACGCGCTCGCCGGGCGTGAGCCTTCGGCCCGGGTCGTCTTCGACACTGCCGAGCGATGCGTGACTTCCCCGGACGTATGCAAGCCGGAGAACCTCAACGCCTCCACTGCCTTGAACTGGAAGGACGTCCCGTACGACCTGGCCTGCCAAGATGGTTGGACGACCAGCGGCACCGGCTCCAACATCTGTCGGCCCACCTCGCCGACGTTCTGGTCCACCAAGCGCCTCACCGCGATCCGCACCGAGTTGCGCACGCAGAGCGGCTGGCAGCCTGTGGACAAGTACGAGCTGGCGCAGGTCTTCTCGGAGGCCGGAGGGATCATGGACCCGGTCACCGGCAAGACGCCCGACAAGCAGAACGTCGGTGGTCTCCAGTCGGTGATGTGGCTGTCCAAGGTCCAGCACACTGCGCAGGACACCTCTGCCGGCGGCGCCGAGATCAGGCTCGACCCGGTCACCTTCGCAGGCGCCGAACTCGACAACCGGGTCAACGGCTCCAGCACCGGCGCCCCGCCGCTGTACCGGCCTCGCATCATCGGGGTCAATACCGAGTCCGGCACCTCGATCGCGGTCACCTACCGCGACCCGGAGTGCGACCGAGCCAAGAACAGGATTCCGGCCTCGGCGGACAACAACCAGATGGCCTGCTACCCGGTCTACTGGACCCCGGCCGGGTACGCCGCACCGATGGCCGACTGGTTCAACAAGAGCCTGGTCTCAAAGGTCACCGTCTCGGACACCACCAAGGCAAACTCACCGCCTCGGGTGACGAGCTACGACTACCAGGGAGCGGCCTGGCACCGCGACGACTCCGATCTGACCGACGACCAGTACCGCACATGGAACGACTTCCGCGGCTTCCGCACGATCACTACCACCACGGGTTCGTCTCCGGACCCGGTCAGCAGGATCACCACCTCCTACCTTCAGGGCATGGACGGCGACTACCTCGCTGACCGGACGACCCGCAGGATGAGCAAGCCGAAGAACTCCCTGGGCGAGGAGACCGTCGACAGCAACTGGTTGGCCGGAACCGTGCAGGAGATCGCCACCTACACGGAGGTTGGCGGTACCGTCCTCAGCAAGCAGCTCACTGATGCCCCCACGGTCCGCACCATGGTGAGCCGCCCCCGGATCGCCTGGAGCGCGAAGAAGGGCTCAACCCTCGCGACCCTGCCCGCGCTTGAGTCCCGCCGGGTCCAGTCGGCAGCCGGTCGCTCCAGCGCGCTGCTGTCCGACGGGGTCACCTGGCGTACCGGGCGGACCGTCACCACCTTCGACGACCTCGGTCGACTCGACACGGTCGACACTCAGCCCGACGTCACTACGGATTCCGGCCGTACTTGCGCCAAGACGGGTTACGCGTCACCGCCGGCGAGCAATCCGATGATGCTCTCCTATACCAGCGGTACGCGCACCGTCGCCGGTTCCTGTGCCACCCGTCCCTCCGCCGAGACGACGATCAGCGACAGCCTCCTTATCTACGACGGCACCGCGGACCCGAACAGCCCCGGCGCGGTCGGCGTCCTCGGCCAGAACGGCAACACCGTTGGCTACTTGACCGCCACCCAGTCGATCAAGGGTTACGACGCCCAGGGCAACGCCACCTACAAGACCGTCGTGGCCCAGGCCTACGACGCCTACGGCCGGGTCGTCCGCAGTGTGGACACCGAGGGTGCCGTCAAGACAACCGCATACCAGCCGGCCTCAGGAACACTGCCGACCGAGATCGTCGCCACGAACCCGTTGGGCTGGGCCGCGAAGAGTACAGTGTCGCCAGCCCGCGGTGGCGTCATCCGGTCCATCGACTCGAACGGTCGGGTCACGGACTCGACCTTCGACTCGCTCGGGCGGCGTACCGCCGTCTGGCTGCCCGGCAACAGCAAGGACGCCGGAAAGAAGGCGGACAAAACCTTCGGTTACGAGATACACGGCGTGGACACAGCCCCCGGCAGCCGTGCCAATCCGCCGAGCGTCACCACGATGACGCAGCTGGACAACGGCACCTACCGGGCCGACATCACCATCTACGACGCGTTCCTGGAGCCCCGCCAGACCCAGGCCACACCGGCCAACGGTTCGGACGGCCGCATCGTCGGTTCGACCCGGTACGACTCCCATGGCAAGGTCAGCAAGACCACCGCCCTCTGGTCGGATCCCACCACCGACCCCGGAACAACGCTCTTCGAGGAGGACGACAACACCGTCCCCTCCCAGACCAGGACCGTCTACGACGGCAGCGGTCGGGTCGTCGCCGCCAAGCTCTACGCCAAGGCCACCCAGCTCTGGCAGACCACCACCTCCTACCCTGGGACCGAGCGGACCGACACCACCCCGCCCAACGGCGGCATCCCGAGCACCGTCTTCACTGACGCGCTCGGCCGCACCGCCGCCACCGTTCTCCACGCGGGCACCGGCATCGGTGACGTCACCACCCGGTCCGCCTACGACCCCCGCGGGAAGCTCGCTTCCGTGGCCGACAACGCTGGCAACACCTGGTCCTACACCTACGATGTCCAGGGCAACCGTGTCTCCCAGACCGACCCCGACGCCGGCACTTCCAGCACCAAATACGATGACCTCGGCCGCGTCACCACTGCGACCGACGGACGCGGGAAGCAACTCTCCTTCACCTACGACCTGCTCGGTCGGCTGACGGGCCGCTACGAAGGCCCCGACACCAGCGACCGGTCCAAGCTTCTTGCCTCCTTCACCTTCGACACGTTCGCCAACGGCTACCCGACCTCCTCCACCCGCTATGTCGGCGGCGCCGACGGCAGCAAGTACGTGCAGAAGGTCAACGGCTACAACACCCGCTACCAGCCCACATCGACTACGACCACGATCCCGGCCGCCGAGGGCAAACTGGCCGGCGACTACACCCAGAACGCCTACTACACCGACAACCTCGGCTTGCTCGCCGGCAACGGCTTCGATGCAGACCGTGGCCTGCCAGCGGAGAGGTTGGGCTTCACCCGTGACCTGATGGGCGAGGTCATCGGTTCCGGCACTGAGAACACCAAACTGCTCAACTTGGCCGACTACAACCCGCTCGGCCAGCTCTTGCTGTCGCAGTACGGAACGCGCGGGGAGCTGGTGCGTACGGCCCGTACGTACGACGACACCACGGGCCGGCTTACCAGCAGCAGCGTCAAACTCCAACAAGCCGACGCCAATCCGATCTCCTTCACGAGGTACGGCTACGACGAGGTCGGCAATCTCACCAGCGCGTCCGAGCTGCAGTCCTCCGGGGGCACGGACCAGACCTATGACACTCAGTGCTTCCGCTACGACGGACTGAACCGTCTGGCGGAGGCCTGGACCGACACCCAGGGCGTCAGCGCGCCGGGGGCCGGTCAAGTCTCCCACTGCAACAACAGCAACCCGAGTTGGGTGACCCTCGGAGGGCCGGCCCCGTACTGGCAGAGCTACCAGTACAACCTGCTCGGCGACCGCACCCAGACAGTCCGGCACGACGTCGGTGGCGACACCTACCGCGACGTGACCCAGACCAGCGTCTACCCGGGCAACGGCACTGTCCAGGCCGCGAGGCCGAACGCGACCACCAGCGCCACCTCCCGAACAGGCCAGCCCACCACAACGGTCGCGTCGGCCATGCCCGGCGCCGGTGGCGTGCAGCTGTGCCTGGACGTCCGCAACGGCCTGACTGCCGACGGCACCGCCATCGAGACAACCAACTGCAACGGAACTCCGGCCCAGCGCTGGACCCGGCCCGGCGACGGCACTGTGCGGGCGCTCGGCAAGTGCATGCGGTCCGCCGCCGGCCTCGTCGGCTGGGGCATCGAGCTCGCCACTTGCGACGGCAGTGAGAACCAGAAGTGGCAGGACGGAGCAGACGGCGCCCTCGTACACAGCGCCTCCTCGCTCTGCCTGGACATCCCCGGGAGTAACGGCAACCTTGGCGTCCAGCTGGCGCTCTACTACTGCAACGGCACCAACGCGGCCAACCAGCACTGGACCTCCAGCGCCAACGCGCCAAGCGGCCCGTCCTACACCAGCACCCTGACCCCGCAGTACGACGCACAGGGAAACACCACCAGCCGCACCACGACCGCCACCACCACCCTTCCGTCCGCCGTCGCGACCGGTACCACCCCGCTGTGCCTCGACGCCGTCGGCGGCCGCAGTGACAACGGTACGGCGGTGCAGACCTGGGCCTGCCACGACGGGGCATCCCAGCAGTGGACCGTCGGACAGGACGGCACAGTACGCGTATTGGGCGCATGCCTGCGTCCGGTCGGGGGCAACACCGTCTCCGGCTCCCAGCTCGAACTGTGGGCGTGCGACAGTGCCGACGCCAGCCAGCAGTGGCGTATCGGCACCGACGGCGCGCTGCTCACCGCGGCGTCCGGCCTGTGCGTGGACATCCCGTGGGCCAGCAGCAATCCCGGTACACGGGTGATGATCTATACCTGCAACCAGGGCCCCAACCAGAAGTGGGGCCCCGCAGGCATCCAGCCCACCACTGGTGCGACGCAGACCTTCACCTACAATGCCGAGGGCCTCACCGAGACCGTCACCAACCCGAGCGGGGCGGGCACCAGCACCTCGCAGTACCTATACGACGCCAACGGGGAACTGCTCGTCCAGCGCGGCCCCGAGGGCACCTTCGTCTACCTGTTCGGCGGTGCCGAACAGCTCACTCTGTCACCGGATCGCACCACCGTCACCGGCAAGCGCTACTACGCCAACCCCGACGGTACTGTCGCCGTCCGCTCCGGCAGCGCGAGCCTCACCTACGAACTGACCAACCCCCAGAAGACTTCGACCCTGCAGATCGACTCCGCCACCAGGAGCATCACTCGGCGGGCCTTCGATCCCTACGGCAACCCCCGCGGGGCCGTTCCCACCTCGTGGGCCGACAATCGCGGCTACCTCGGCAAGCCTGTCGACAGCGGCAGCGGGCTGAACCTGTTGGGCGCCCGCAACTACGACCCGTCCCTGGGGCGCTTCCTCGCTGTCGACCCCGTGTTCCAGGCCGGCGACCCCAACCAGATGGGCGGCTACGCATACGCCGCGAACAGCCCGGCCACCAAGAGCGACCCGAGCGGCCTGATGGCCGATCCCGTCTTTAGGGGATTCGACTTCGAGGACTTGCCGCCGATACCGCTGGATCACTACTGCGACGGCTGCACGTGGAGCATGTACGTCGGAAAGCCGTTCGATGACGTTACGAGCAACGGTCAGCGGACCATCTACGACCGCAACGGCATCCCACACATCGTCGCCAAGGACGGCGACACCCCCAATACGCAAATAGCACTAAAGAAGCTGAATCAGGACCTAGTCAATGCAGGCGAAGGCAAGAGCGACTGTCTCGGAAACGGCATGGAGTACCTCTTCCAGGACGACATCAAGACCCGCGAACTGGTTGAACGGCATGAATATTCGGACGATCCGGGCGATCCCGGTGCACGGACCAGGGTTGCTGGAACCACGGCTGACATACTCAAGGTCACCTGGAAAGACGGAAAGATCGTCGATGTGGAGACCTGGGATTCCACGGGAAGCACACAGGACAATTTGGACAACATCAAGGGGACGATCAACAACAAGTTGCTGGGGAGCACAAAGAAAGCGGGCGGGCAGACCGACAACGTGGTCTTCGTTGCCAAGGACGAAGCACAGGCCAAGATGGTAGCCGAGGCCTACAAAGAGAATCCGAATGTCAGAGTGATCGGCTTCGATTTCGAATATGACTCATCCCCGACACTATCCTTTGCACAGCGGCAGGCCGCAGCGAAGGCGAAAGGTGGGACGCTGCGCAAGAGCGACGACCCGCAACTCACCCGCAACAAGGGCACTGTGCTGGATCCTGAGACAAACGCCAGGACATCGCGCGGCGGTGGAATCGGTGGCAAGATTCTCAATGGAGCCGGCATCCTCGGCGATGTGTCCATCCTCATCTCAGGGGTCAAGGACTACTTCGAGGTTTGCTGGGAGTGTCCGATGCCTGAAGGTCCGATGACCTGATCCGCGCTCAGGCCGCTGCCCGCCTCGTCGACGGCGGGCAGCGGCCACCTCAATGCCGCTTCCGTACAAGGAGAAAGTATGCCCAGAGACATCGCCACGGTCTGCCTGGAGGCGACCCCTGCCGAGAATGTCATGGCCGCTCTCACTGCCTCCCTCGCCCCCTTCGCGCACGAGGCCCAGCCGGTCGACAACCGCTGGCAAGGGGAATGGGACTGGTGGCATGTCTACGGAGGCGACGGCGAGCATGGCCTTGCCGTCCGTCTGGGCCATGAGAACGACCCGCGACTGATCCGTCATCCCACCTGGCTGGACGGCTCCCCACGCCCGGCACAGCCCGCACACCGTTGCGACGGCGGGCCCCGAGGCCTCCTCGACCTCGACACCGAGCGCACAGCCGCAGCCGTCGCAGCTGCCACCGAGTGGGATGCCTGGTTCACCTTCGCTGCCCGGTTCCCACCGGCCCACTCCCTCCGGACAATCACCGAGCGCAGCCCGTCCGGGTCCTCCGCTGCCGGCTCGGCCTACCAGGCGTTCAGGAAACAGCCGCTCATCCAGGCCATTGCCGCCTGGCAGCAGTCCGACCCGTACGCGCCCACCTGGACGAAACACTCAGACCCCATCGGGCACTTCGACGTGAGCCGTGAACAGTACATGCATCGAGCCGCGATACGGGTCCAGACCACGAATATCCTGGTCACCATCGACGGCCGGTGGATCGACCGCTTCGAGTACACCCCCACGCCGCAGCAACCGGTCGCGGCCAACGCGTACTTCGACTTCGCGGACCAGTACCTCCACAACCTGCCGGAGGACGCCATCATCGTCCGTGTCCGATTCCATTCGTGACTTCTGGCCATCAGCGCGGACTTGCCTCGTTCAAAGCCATCGGCCGGGCCCGTCCGCCTGGCCCAAACGGTCGCCGCGCTGGCCAGGCTAAAGCTTGTTGCAGAAGGTCGGGTGTGGGCAGGTCGGTGTGTGGTCTGGCCTGCTGGTTCACGGGGTTCGGGCGAGGTTGTGCATGTGGGCGGCGGCCTGCACCGCGTGGTGCAGGCC